>CAVAON010000168.1:0-623 GCA_963590215.1 Anaerovoracaceae bacterium
GGATAGAGCACACGCCTCCTAAGCGTGGGGTCGGAGGTTCAAATCCTCTCTGGGATGCCACAAGTTATCGGCAGCGGTTTGCTTTGTCAAGCCTCTGCCTTTTTTGTAGATATCCGGATGTTGCTGTAAAAAGCAATTTGGGCCTTTGCCCGGATTGCTTCAACAAGGCCGGTAGTTGTTCCGCGCTTGTTTTTTCAGGTGTAGTTACAGTCGGCGGCCGCTTTTTGTTTAAGAATGGCAATATCGGAAAGAAAAAATGAGTATGCAGAAGGGAGACAATATCATGAGAAGGAAAGCCTACGAAAAGAGAATAGCACTTGCATTGGCAGTGCTTATGAGTGTGATGTGCCTTATCGGATGTGGCTCAACGAAGGATACAGCAGAAGTCTCTACACAGACCGAAGCTTCGCCGGGACAGGCTTCTGCTGCTTCTGAGAATAAAGAGCCTAATGTGGAGACAGCCACGACTGTTGTTACAGACTGCTCTGGTACAGAAGTCGAAATACCGGCCGATATTGAAAAGGTTGTTGTAACGAGTCCATCTGCGGTTTCGTTTATGACGGCAATGAATCTTGACGACAGGATTGTTGGCACTCATGGGGCTGTTCTTAACCATACCTGGT
>CAVAON010000168.1:675-3535 GCA_963590215.1 Anaerovoracaceae bacterium
TATGAAGGCTTCAGTGATATGGCTCTATATGGAAAAAATCCAAATCCTGAGGAGCTGATTGTGGCAGATGTGGATCTGGTAATTCTTAAAGATGCGAATTATGCGGAGGAACTCAGGAATTCCGGTATTAACGCAGTTTGCTTTAAATACAGGAATAAAGACGAGCTATATGCTGCAGTAGATATGTTAGGTGAAATATTCGGCGATGATGCCAAAGCATACGCAGCCAAATGGGAGGCAAAACTGGATTCTACAATTGATAATATAGCGGCTGATCTTGCTTCCATTCCAGAGACTGAAAAGAAAAATGTATATTATGTTGATGCAACAGGGGCCGAAGCCACAAGTGAAAGTCTTTATCTGACAGCAGGCGGTGGAAGCTTTGTTGAATACTGGATCAATTCCTCCGGTGCCAATCTCGTAACATCTCCATATGAGGACATTGAGCAAATTGATCAGGAAACAGCCTTGTCATTAAATCCGGACACAATTTTTATTTGTGGATGGCTGGAATATACCGCAAAAAATGTGCTGATGAGCGATCTTCTTTGGCAGGATGTCCCTGCTGTCAAGAACGACAGAGTGTTCCTCATGCCTACAAGCTTCGTTTCCTATGATAGATTTGCGGTTGAATTACCGTTGATGCTCGACTATACAGCTAATCTGCTTTATCCTGAACTGCATGAATTTGGCGGGATTGATGAGATGCGTGAGTTTTATCAGAATTATTACGGTCAGTCTTTTTCTGACGATCAGCTGAATAATATGCTTCTTGGATTAAATCCGGATGGAACGCAAATGGGGGAAATTCGTGAGAAGTAAGCCGGAAACACACGCTGCAACTCAAGTTCAAAAGCAAAAAAGAAAATACCGAGTGGTGTTTGCTACACTGTCAATTTTCTCGGTAATTTTCTTCTTTATCTCTATTTCAATTGGAAGAGCAGGGATTATTAATCCTATTATGCTGATCCGCTCTCTGCTGACTCAGGCAGACGAGTATTCACAGATGCTGCGAATACTGCAAAACATCCGCATACCAAGGGCATGTGCTGCGTTTACGGTTGGAGCATGTTTGTCTATTTCCGGCCTTGTGTATCAGACCACATTTAATAACAAGCTTGTGTCACCTGATATTTTGGGTGTGAGTTCCGGATGCTGTGTAGGGGCAGGAATAGCAATCTTGTTCGGCTTATCTGCAGGGATGATTCGCATATGGGCGTTTGTATTTGGATTTGTTTCAGTGATAGTGGCAATCATTCTCCCCCGATTGTTCCGAAATCATTCTGCACTCACGTTGGTTCTCTCAGGAATTATTGTTGGATCCTTTATGGATTCGATTCTGGCACTGATAAAATACGTGGCTGACAGAAGCGATAAGCTTGCGGATATTGTGTTTTGGATTATGGGAAGCTTAGTAGGAATACAGGTTGAAGAGGTCTTTACCAGCTTTGCAATAAGCCTTATCCCTTTTATTATCCTGATTGCAATGGGATGGAGAATTAATGTGATTTCGCTGGGTTCGGAGGAGGCTCAGTCATTAGGATTAAACTACAGACGAAATCAGTTAGTAATAATCGTTTGTGCGACGCTTCTTACTGCAAATTGTGTATCAATATGCGGCAGTATCGGATGGATTGGACTGGTGATCCCTCATATATCCAGAGCATTTGTGGGTGATGATGCCCGAATGGCTATGCCTGTTTCAGCTGTGGCGGGCGGGCTTTTCCTGATGGTTGTAGATACTCTTTCCAGAATGGTATCAGTCAATGAGGTACCGCTGAGTATTATAACCGGCTTTGTTGGTGCCATTATATATACTATCGTGTTGGCAAAAAGAGGGAGGTACATAAGTGAATAAGCATGCCATTCAACTGAATCACGTGTATTTCTCTTATGGTGAAAAACGTGTTCTGGAGGATATTTCTATTTCTTTTACTGCGGCTCGGATTACCTTCATCATGGGGAATAATGGGTCAGGCAAGACTACTTTATTGAAAAATATCATGGGATTCCTTTCTGCAAAAGCAGGGACAATTGAGATTAACGGAAAAAGCGGAAAGTTGCTTGATCCGAAAGCCATGAGTCGTCTGATAAGTTATGTCCCGCAGGCAATCCGGCTTAATACTGATTTTACAGTTATTGATTATCTCTCGCTTGGCAGAAATCCACATTTAGAATTTCTGTCTAAATTGAATAGTACAGACTACAGGATCATAGAAAAAGTCGCAGATGAGCTTGGTATCACGGAATTGTTTGAGGTTCCATTTAATAATTTGAGCGGTGGCCAGAAGCAGATTGTTGCAGTCGCCAGAAGCCTTATTCAAGACACGCCGATTATAATTTTAGATGAGCCCATGAGTGCTCTTGACATCGGAAAACAGGTTGACCTTCTTAATGTGTTATGGAACCAGTCGAAAGCAGGGAAAACAATTATTCTGACAACACATAATCCGAACCATGCTTTAGCAGTAGATAGTGATGCTTGTTTTATAAAGCAAGGAACAGTTATTGCCTGTGGACGAAGTGAAGAGATTATTCAAAATGATCTTCTTTACAAGATTTACGGCAATAATATAATGCTGTATTCAGAATTCAAAAATAGATCCGTCATATTCAACACAGAATCAATGATGGGATAAATTTTGCCATTTGCTGGAGAAAAAACAGCTTAAATAAGCTGTTTTTTCGATGCGATTAACAGGGTTATGGTGAAGAAGGAGCATATGATAAATGGCAGCACCATAGTAGACGCAACAATAATCAACGCACCAAGTTCGACAAAGAATGCAAGCAAAGCACGAGACTCCGGAATGCATCAAACCAAAAAAGGCAACGAATGACGTTTCGGCATAAAGTGCCA
>CAVAON010000169.1:0-3533 GCA_963590215.1 Anaerovoracaceae bacterium
ATAGTAGTATTTGATGTATTATAATGGAAAAACATGTTGATAGAGGTACGAAAAATGATAATAGTAAATATTGATTTAAAAGACAAAGACTTCGAAAAAAGAATAGGCAAAGTGTTGTGTAGAAGTTTCAATGTTAATCTGTCAAATATGACTTCCGATAAAGGCATCCTTATTACAGATTATACTGATGAGACTTCGTGCAAAGATGGTGTAATATATCTTAGTGAAAAAAAAGAGCAATGCCATGACAATATTGTATACCGATTTGAAAATGCAGAACAAATATGCAAAAAAGTTCTTTATGAATACTGCAGATATTATGACGACTATACTATGCTGGCTCTTGGGAGCCCATGCAATATTATCGGATTCTGCTCTTCAAGAGGAGGGACGGGATGCAGCAGCATTGCAATAGGAACAGCACAGGAAATGCAGAGAACGAGAAAACAGAATGTACTATATGTTAGCCTTGATATGATACCATATTTTCTTTCCGGAGCAGAATGTGAAATGAATATAAACAGGTTGCTGTTTACTTTGTTTACAAAAGGTTTCCGAAAAGAAGATCTGCAGGCCTGCCTGTCACAAGACGAGTATAAAGTTTCATATCTCAATTATGTAAGACCATACAACAGATTGCTCCAGATAAAAGATGAGGAATTTGTCAAATTCATAACTATGGCGGCAGAGTCTGGAATGTTCACCTACATTGTGCTTGATATAGGCAATGGCATAGGCAGTGTTTACGACAAAGCAATTGCTTTGTGCGGCACTATTGTCAAAGTGAGCGATGAAAGTAAAGATATCTGTATGAAAAATAATATATATGATAATCATATCATAGAGCTTGCATCAGGCAATGTAATAGATGTTGTCAATAAACATGCAACAGGTGATACTGAAACAGAAAATCCTGAGGCTGTATATATGGACTATTGCCCAGATGGCATCGTCTTGAAAGAACAGATGATATATGTAAGCCCGGAAAAAGAGCTGAATGGCAAAATAAATGAACTCGTTGATAAAATTATGGCAAAATAATAACTAATTAATAACAAATTGCTGTTGAGAATACTCCGAAGATTTGATAAAATTATATCAGAACAAAAAAAGGAGTAGTAATTTGGAACACTTGGATGAATTCATAACAGATTTAGCGCTTATAATGCTTGCGGCAGCCGTTATATCTCTTATATTCAAGAAATTGAAGCAGCCTGTTGTACTGGGATATATAGTAGCAGGTTTTTTGATAAGCCCTAATTTCAAGCCCCTGCCTACAGTAATGGCTGTTGAGGACATTTCAATGTGGGGTGAAATTGGAATAGTATTTCTTATGTTTGCTCTTGGACTTGAATTCAGCTTCAAAAAAATCGTAGATGTAGGTAAAAGTGCTATTATTACTGCTATGACTGTGATGACAGCAATGATTTCCATCGGATTTTTGCTGGGCAGGCTTCTTGGCTGGGGCCAGATGGACAGTATCTTCCTTGGCGGAATGCTATCGATGTCTTCTACAATGATAATATTAAAAGCCTATGAGGAATTTGGCATCAAAAAAAAGAAATTTGCCTCAATGGTGTTAGGTACACTTGTAATAGAGGATATCGGAGGAATTTTTATGATGATAATTCTTTCGACTATTGCAGTCAGCAAGGACAGTACCGGCGGCGGAGCCATTATAGGTGAACTGGGACTTCTCATACTTTATCTGGTTCTTTGGCTGGCACTTGGAATTTATCTGATACCTACACTTTTAAAAAAAGCATCCGGTCTTTTGAATGATGAATCATTACTCATAGTTTCCCTTGCAATATGCCTTTGTATGGTAATCCTTGCAAATGTAATCGGCTTTTCATCAGCACTTGGAGCTTTCATTGCAGGATCAATCATAGGAGGGACTATGCTTGGAGAAAAAGTCGAGCATATCATCAAACCTATTAAAGACATGTTTGGGGCAGTTTTCTTCATATCTGTAGGCATGATGATTGTTCCTGAAATGCTTGTAGAATATATAGTCCCTATACTGATTATAACTGTAGTTACCATTATAGGGCAGATGACGTTCTCAACTCTTGGTATATTGATATCAGGCAACTCTCTCAATACCGCCATCAGAGGTGGTTTCAGCATGGTGCAGATAGGTGAGTTTTCGTTTATAATTGCAGCTTTAGGTACCACCCTTGGAGTAACCAGTGATTTTTTATATCCTATAGTTGTCTGTGTATCAGTTATTACTACATTCACAACGCCGATTTTTATAAAAAACTCCGAAAAAGCATACGATTTTGTAGATGACAAATTACCTGACAGAGTACGCAGGTTTATCAAAAAATACACTTCAGACCGTAAAACATCAACAGAGCAGGAATCGGAATGGAAACAGTATCTTACTAAATACATCATAAGGACACTTATATGCGGAGGTGGCATTCTTGTAACTTATTTTGCAGGCATCAAATTTGTTGTGCCTCTTTTTGAGAGCATAATGGATGATGGAGCAGGAGATATTGTGGCTGTAGTTTTACTTCTTGCATGCATACTTATATTGACAAGCATCATGTGTTCAAAACGCAGCATTTACTTCACAAAGCTCTGGCTTCGGAGTAGCTCGAACAAGCTCCCTCTTGCAGCATTATACGGCATCAGAATACTTTTTGCAGTGTTTGTTATAATGAAACTCATACGTCATTTCTGGAGATTGCCTATAATCATATGTATAATTATAGGTGTTGTAATTGTGGGTATTGCAGTCAAATCTGATTTTATGAGTAGTGCTGCAATTAAAATGGAAATGCAGTTTATATCAAACCTGTCAGAAAAGCAGCTTGCCAAGCTGCAACAGGAACGCAAATACAAAAAAAATCACATATGGCTTGATGAAGTTATTCACATATGCGAAGTGGAAATAACAAGCGAACCGAAGAGAAAAACAATAAAAGAACTTGCAGGAAACAAATTCCTTGGAATACTCGTTATCAAAATACTCAGAGATGGTTCTCATATCAATATGCCTGATGCAGATGTGCGTATCAAAAAAGGCGACATTCTTCATATTCTGGGAACCGAAGATGATATTGCAGCATTTATGATTGTACTTGAGAGGGCAAGCAGCATGAATATGAAAGGCAAAAGCATTACTCTCAAAGAATATATTTACGGACAGGTATTTGATGGTGTAAGTGCACAAAATCAAATTGTATGCTGTCCAGTTCCTGCAAAGAAAGATTCATCATTCAACAGAAAAGCTATCAGAAGCTGTAATTTCAAAAAAGACTACAAAGGCTTCATAATCGGTATCGAAAGAGACAATCTGCCGATTATAAATCCTGATGTTGATACAATTATCGAAACAGGAGATTTGCTTTGGGTAGTAGGTACCAGAGAAATGGCAGACGAGCTGCTTCTTAGTGGTGTTCTTGAAATTAATGACGACGAATATTAAAAAACTTTTTTGTCGGAAGGGTTATTGAAATTTCAAACCTGAGAGGCAAAAAAACTCAAAAAAAAGGTAAAAAATTACGTGGGACAAAAAA
>CAVAON010000170.1:0-2074 GCA_963590215.1 Anaerovoracaceae bacterium
CCCCGCACCTCCTAAGATATATTCTTAAAATAAAGCTGGGGGATAAGGATGTAGGCTTTATGATTGCGGGATACCAGTTTCGCTACATCCTCCCAGGCGGCCCGCTTCGGCGGCGTTATAGTCATAACAGTGGGCCTTGGAACCTGGTTACTGCCTTCTTTGTCACATTCTTTCTTGGGCGGTAATCACTAGCGCGGTTGTCTACCTCCCAAGACCTACTGCTATGGCCATAATATCTACCAAAAATTTAAGGAGGCAGTTCCATTGAACACCGAGAACACCAAGGAAAACAGTGCGACACCTGCCCAGGATATGGTTCCGGCAGGTATTAGAAAGATCGTGAGGTTCAGCCAGCTCCCGGGCTTTACCGCCAGGGACGGCAAAATTGTCATAGATGCAACGAGCATATACGCTGACGGTTTTTCCCAAGGGTATTCCATGGGAAAGGATGAAGCCATTAACCAGGAGGGATAGTTATGGCAAGGATGACACTGGTAAAGATGCCGGGCAAGGCAAAGACTGAGGCAGTGCGGATTGACAGCAGCAGGGAGCTGTTCCTGAAGATTCAGGCACAGCTCAACCGGCTGGAGGAAAGACTGATCTGCATGGATGAGGGCACAGACTACCTTATGACACGCAAGGAGGTAGCCAAGCTCTTCCAGGTGGAGCCTACAACTGTAACCATGTGGCACAGCTGCGGGAAACTGCCGGGAGTCTACACGGATCCTGCCTGCAGCAGGGTAAAATACCGACACTCCGATGTAATGGAGTTCATGAAGAGCCTACCGCCGTCCAACGGCGTAGGTGGTAAAAGGCTAAAGAGGGAGGCCTTGAAATGAAAAAGTTGATAAGAAAGAAATGGTTTGAAAATCTCTGTCTGACGGCTGTCACTGTGCTGGCAGCTATCCTCCTCATTGGCTGGTGCTGTGAGCGTCAGGAAATGAGGGAGGAGGTATATACCGTCCACAAGGGTGATACTCTCAGCGAGATTGCCGAGGTGTATATCCAGAAGAACACCGGCGGTGAGCGCCGCCTGGGTGAGTTCATGCAGGGGATTGTGGAGCACAATCCTGAGCTTTGGGCAGACAAGACGGTTTATCCAGGGCAGAAGCTGAAAATTACTTACTGGGTAGAAAAGGACTAATGAGGAAAATAGAGGATGATTTCGAGATAGCCATTGCCCTGCTGATTGCCTTTGCAGTGGCATGGCTATTGAAATAATTAGGAGGTTTATGTAATGTTGGAAAACGCTCTGAGAAAACTGGAGCTGGAGAAAATCCAGCAGGGGGCGCCAGAAAATGCCGTGCGGGAGATGGTGCGGCTTTGGTGCCAGGTGGATGAAGCAGCGCCGGCATTGGTGCTGGCTGATGGCAAGGACTGCGCCGGGGCATACGGCGCTATGCGTGACTACGCAAGCAAGCACAAGCAGGGCAATGCTGCTTATGTAGGCCCGGACAAGGCTATGGCGATTATCATGGCATACTTTGGGGGCGGTACTATAGATGATGCATCCAGTCAGCTGGAGGCAGGGCTGATGTATCGGGTTATGCAGAAGCAGGTTGAGAGGTGGAGTCCATATCCACCTTATGAGCCGGCAGCAAATCCGCAACCAGCTGCGGAGCCGGTAGTTGCATCTGCATCGGAAGCACCAAGGATAACCAAGGCAGCAAGCTTTGATTTCTCAGCCTTATCCCTGGAGGATGAGCTATGACAGAACAGGATGTATTGGACTACTTCGATTTTGAAGAACCGACTGAAAGACAGCATGAGGAGGCTGACCAATTTCAGCCGGTTTATTTTTTTGCTCTGGACAAAAAGAACAGGCATCAGCATAGATGCAGCCACTGCAAGCAGGTGGTGGAGTTCAACAAGGCAAAGCACCTGGACTGGGTAAAGTGCCCGGAATGCGGCCATACCGGTGAAGTGGTTCACCTATGGCGGTACAAGCGAAATTACGTTGTACCACTGCGGTGCAACGTGTTGACCTATCACCTGGATAAAAGCCTGATTGATCCTGATGTTGTTACCTGCAAGGCAGTTTATAGCATGTATGAGGTATTCAAGGACGAGGCAG
>CAVAON010000170.1:2185-3519 GCA_963590215.1 Anaerovoracaceae bacterium
GAATAGGCGCTGGTATCCAGACTGGGATAGCGGAGATGGGCATGGCGGCGAGCACTACTACTGCCGCCATACTTCATTGAGGAAAAAATGCCACAGCCGGCACAGTATATATGAAACCAGGTGTCGTGCGGATAACGTAGTGGTGGTACATCGCCCTAGTGCTGAACGCTGGCGGGAGGTAACGGCGGGGCAACGGCTCCAGTATGCGGTTGACTTCTATGCAAAGGATTTATCCGGCAGCTATGAGTTCATAGAGCTGGCAGACAGGATAGCGAAATGGCCGCTGGCTATGGAGCAGCTGGGCAAGATTGGCTTTAGAGAGATGTTCGTAGAGGCTACTGAAAATGGGTATGGCCTGGGCAATGCCTTCAATATGCGGGGCAAGAACGTCAAGGCTATGCTGCGGGGGAAAATCACAAGGCAGGATATGGCATATATCCATGAGAGCAGAATCACGGCGGGCATGTATGGCAGATGGGTTGCCATCAGAAGGCATTGCAAATATAGCGATGTGAGCCTGGAGCTGTTTGATAAGCACCTGAACATACACCGGGATACAGATGTTAAGCAGATTTTGAACTACACGAATGCTGAAAGGCTGGTAGCTTATCTTGATAAGCAGAAGGCGAAATACCCAGATACAAGGGTGGACCTGGGACTTTATGCGGACTACATCAATGACTGCATCAAGCTGGAAATGGACCTAAAGGAAAAGGCAGTGCTGTTTCCGAGTAACCTGCCTCTCATGCACATCAACCTAATGAGCCAGGTAGAGTACAAGGCAAATGCTGTCCTGGAGGATAAATACGCTGGGAGATACAAGAAGCTCCTAAAGAGCTATGCCTATACAGATGATATCTACAGCATTGTGGTGCCGGACAGGGTAAGCGACTTGCTTCGAGAGGGCAAGATACAGCAAATCTGTGTTGGCCAGTATGTAGACAGGGTGGCTGATGGCAAGACCGATGTAGTTTATATTAGAAGGAATGACGCATTAGAGATGCCGTTATGCACCATGGAGATCCGGGCTGGAAAGATTGTCCAGGTGCGAGCCAAGTACAACGGGACACCACCGGAGGGGGTCAGGAATTTTGTAGAGAAGTTCCGTCGGGACAAGCTAGAAAAAGGAGCATGATGATGGAGTACGGGAAAATATATCGAGTTTTCAAAGAAATTATTCGCAATCTCAAAGCAGATATGGATTTTATCCTGCATTTGGTGCAGAACGAGGATGACACAAAGAACAGGCGGTATTGGGAGGGGTTTTACGATGGCATGGCCTTTACCATGATTGAACTGGAGGAGGCTGAGGAGAGCTTTAAGCAGTACAGGAG
>CAVAON010000171.1:0-3496 GCA_963590215.1 Anaerovoracaceae bacterium
CTATCGCACCTATAATATAGCATCCTTATGTGATGATTTCATGTCAGCTTTGAAAGGAATAGCTAATGATAATGTATATAGTATAAGATGATAATTTTACGCAAAATGACTAATTTGTACTATGTTGCTGTTTTCTTTGCTGTTTTGCGAAAATATCGCCCAAATTTTATGTTCCATCCGGCTACAAACAGCAAGCAAATCCTCTACACCTATGCTAAAATATTATATAGAGAGGAGTGAAATCGTGGAAACCAATTTAAAATTGGAAAAAAAAATTCTAAACATATCTTTTGTAGGAAGCCTGATCTTCCTTATATCCGAAATGGTTGCAGCTTACTTAACCGGTTCTCATGCCATCCTGGCAGACTGTGTATTTGACATTGCTGATTTGATTATGATAGGACCTTTCATGGTTCTGGTTCCGTTGCTTTACAAACCCGTAACTGAAAAACGTCCATATGGGTTTGCGCAGATTGAATCCCTATTTGTTTTAATCAAATATCTATTGCTGCTCTTTATAGACGTAGTAATGGTCATCGAAAACATTCAGGTGTTATTCGAAGGCGGCAACCATGTAAACGCAACTGCTATTGCAATATTTGAAATAGCAATATCCGTCGGTTGCATTATAATGTATTTTGCGCTCAAGCGCATCAACAAGAAATACTCATCCCCATCAATTAAAGCAGAGCTGTACATATGGAAGCTCGACTCATATTCAACTATGGGTGTAGGTGTAGCATTCCTTATCAGCCTGCTGTTAAAGCTCACGCCCCTTGCATTTGTGGCTCCATACGTTGACCCGGCTATTGCAATCGCACTTGCCATCATCCTTATCAAAGAACCGCTTGAAATGATTTGGGAAGCGCTCAAAGGACTTGTTCTGTTTGCACCAAAAAAAGAAATCAGAGATGAAATAAGCAAGGATGCAACACTGGTTCTTTCAAAATACGGATACTATATCAATTTCTTTGATGTTATCAAAACAGGGCGTAAATACTGGGTAGATATATATATTGTAATGGATACGGATACTATCAGTGTGTCTGATCTCAAAAGTGCAAATGCAGAAATCACAGAAATGCTCAACGAAAAATATGACAGCATATTCATAGAGCTTATACCTGATGTCGAAAAAGTACGTAAAGAAAACGTAGAAAAAATGCAGGCAAGAAGACAGGATAAGATAGATTTCGTGGAAGAAAAAGAACGCAAATCCATGGAAAAGAAAAAATCAAAGCAACAGCACAAACAGTAGATATAAAGGGAGTGAAAGCTCCCTTTTAGTTTCCTTACTCCATAATTTACATTTCCCATGCCACCACGGCAAGCCTCACGGCCGCTTCTTTGAGTGAGGATATCCTGGCCTCTTCATTAACTGAATGTATGAATCTGCCCGTAACACCCATAGAGTCAATACACGGTATGTTAAAGTATGTCATATCTGATGCATCAGAGCCGCCCCTTGATTTTTCCAGCCTGACCTGCGGCAACCCATATTCCGTAAAAATCTCATTAATACGATGAAACAGTCTGACATTAGCATCACAAAGCTCCATAGGTCTTCGCATGGCTTTGATTTTACATGTGCACTCAGTCCCTTTGACATATGATTCGTTTGCAACCGCCTCCACCTTGCTTCGTGCTTTTTCCATCTGCTTCATGTCATTAAACCTGATGTCCGCAGTAAAGCGGCATGTCGCAGGCACTGAGTTCTCAGCGCTTCCTCCTTCCACAAGCCCGCAATTGCATGTAATACCATTTCTCGCTTTCATTTTTTCAAGCTCAATTATTTTGTATGCAGCTTCTGTAATTGCACTTGCTCCAAGATAACAATTGGATGAATGTACAGCTTTGCCCCTTATTTCAAATTCATATTTAACAGATCCTTTACGCATAAGAGTGACCCCACCGTTTCTATGAGCTTCACAATTGAAAAAGCCTATTGCATTCTGAGCTTTTGCTCTCATAAATTCAATGGTCCTTCCCTCACTCAAAATACTGCCAACCTCTTCGTCGCTTTGGAGTATCAGCTTCACCGGACGTTTGTCAAAACCGCAAGCTGCCAGTATATCCATCGCCATGAATGCAGCAGTAATACCTCCCTTGCAATCCTTGACTCCCGGTCCGTATATCGTATCTTTCTCACATCTTACAGGAGGATTTCCAAAGCTTCCTATTGCATGAACCGTATCCATATGCCCCGAAAACACTATAGGAGGTTCCTTGCTTTCCGGATTCATTGTGATGCACAGACAATCCCCCGACAGTTTTTCTTCATGGATTTCTATATCCCAGCCCTGCACCGATGCTCTTTTCATAAAGTATTTGCCCACCTCATCAACCCCCTGCTTGAAGTCCGTGGGGCTTTCTATACTGCATATATCAACCCACATCTGAATGTATTTATCATTAATTTCATCTGCTTTAATGAGAAGTTCTCTATTCATAATACTCCCTCGCAAAACAAGGAAACCGTAAGGCTTCCCTGTCATATATATTTTGATTTATTACTTAATAGTAAATTTAACTGTTCTTTTGTTGCCCATATTATCCGTAGCCGTCACTATATATTTACCTTTCTTTGTAACCTTTTTGCTGCTTGTAAATTTAGCATATGTCTTGCCTGTTTTTGTATTTTTTACAACGGCGGATTTAATACCACTATCCTTGTCTGATACTTTGACAGTAGCCTTCCCTTTATATGACTTGTCGTTTTTTACCCCTGTTACCACAGGTTTTGTTTTGTCTGCTGCATATGCATACAGCTTGCTGTCATCCTTAACACTTGTGCAGCTCCAGCAAACGGTCTTTTGGTCTGCTGAAAGCTTGCCGTTGGTTTTAACCACTTTATACGGGAATGTCACCTTGAATGACATATCCAAAGTCACATCATTTACAGCTTCCTCGAATTCTTCTGTAACAAACCCGCTCATCATATCACTTAAATCTACATCAAATGCTTTGCCTGAGAGCCATGCCCTACTGTCATATTCTTTAAAAACGTTTCTTGCTTCCTTTATCAAAATGTTTTTTTCATCTGCCTGCATTACATAGGATTCGTTGTCACCCGTTTTTTTGAGGCTGAATTCGCCATCTTCAAGCAATCCTTCTTCAAAGCCTTCCATAAATTTCTCTGTCTCTTCTGCTGCTTCCTTTGTCAGCTCAGTTTCAGTTTTGCTCTCCTCAGTATCAGCTTTTACAGCCTCAAGCATTACATCGCACACAATATTTCTCATTTTAGTTTTGTCAATGCTGAAGTCAACATACACATCTGCAGTGCCATCTGCCCTAACAGTAACTTCATTGTTTGAGCTCATGCAGCCGGTAAACGCAAACATAACCGCAAGCGCCATCACCAGTGCAAGAATCTTTTTATTCATATTCATTTTCCTCCATATACTATAAAGGGGACTTGAAAAGTCCCCAAAATATTTGTATAAATTATTCGATAATCTCAGTTACAACGCCTGAACCTACTGTTCTTCCGCCTTCT
>CAVAON010000172.1:0-3485 GCA_963590215.1 Anaerovoracaceae bacterium
TAATGGCGGCAGTATGACTGTTACGGTTAAGCTGTCAGATGAGCTTGCGGAGAAGAAGCTGGTATGTGTAAATATCGATGATAAAGGTATTTATCACAGAGTAAAAGGTCAGAAGAATGCCGATAAGACATTTACATTCAATGCTCTGTAAGGCTTCACTTTCTATGGCAGGTCGCTGCAGTGGCATGAGCGTGCTGTGTTTGCTGCACCAAAATGAAGGAAGCAATTTATTTGAACAGGTAGCTGAATTATTCTTATAAAAAACCTCGACGTGAGATGAGATCATCCCGTCGAGATTTTTGTATGCCTGTTCGATAAGAATTAACAAATCAACTTTGTTTGATATCTTGTATTACCACTTGTTATATACCTTCTCAGCAAAGCCGATGAAGTCCTTTATATTTATCACCGTGCCGTCATCTAAAACAGCCTTGCCTGTAAACCTGCCGAAAACCTGATGCTGGTCCGAACAAAGCAGCTTGAAGTCCGTTTTGGCAGCCCTGTCTATGACAGGGATAAAGTCCATTTCAAATCTGCCGTCATCGCTGGAGAAAGTCCAGGGGGACATATAGTCTTCTCTGCCGTTTTTCATAGGGATATTGAATTTCACCTGACTTAGCTTGTGAGCCCTGTTGTTGTAAAATATCATATTTTCGCTTGCGGCAGAGGTATCACCGAAGCCGTACCCAATATTAAATCCAAATGGTACGCCGTCTACGGCACCCGATGCGCTGCCCCAGTACCATGTGTTTTTGTAGGTCCATACGCCTCTTCCCCAGTCAAGTCCTGCATAGGAGTTCTCTTTGTCGAAGTAATACATGGTATCTGCTATAGATACATAACCCTCTGCAGGCATACAGTTGATTTTCTGATTATAGTAAAACGCCTTTGGTGCGTTTTTAAACGGTGTTGCTATTACCATCGACTCTGTTTCCGGACAGTCAACAGTTATATTACCCTCGACAGGTCTTTTGTCGAGGAAATTATCCATTTCAAAGGTCAGAATTCTCCTGTCGCCGAGATGTCTGAACGAAATCGTATAGTCCTTGCCCTCTGAAAACAGATCGCCTTTTTCCGAGGTGTGAGGTATGTTTTTTTTGCCAAAGGTAAAAAACTGCATACGGCTTACAGTCTGCTCCCATGGACATTCCCTGCTGAAAGAGATAAAGGAGATGCTGTCAAGTCCCATATATGAATTATCTGCAATAGTCAGCGCCACACAGAAATTATCGTTGATTATATAGTAATAGTCCCACTCCTTGATTTTAAAATGAGGGGCTTTGACTGCCTTTCTGTCATACTGCCAGTAGAGCTTTTTGGCAAAGCCGGGGCAGCTTAACTGACCTTTTTTGTTTAAAAGAGGCATGGAAGATGTTATTTCCTTTTGCATTGACAGACCTCCGTTTTCGTAATTCTACTCAAATTATATTTCCCGCAGACTGCTTTGTAAAGAAAAAACTTCAGCGCCTTGAGATAAGGCTGTCCGCTATCAGAGCCGCTATGATTATTCCGCCGCCTGCAAGACCCGTGCCTGTCAGAGTTTCGCCCAGCAGCAGAAACGAAGCAAATGCAGTGAGTATAGGCTGGGTGCACTGGAGCATTGCAACTGCAGAGGATGAAAGGCGTGTTACCGCAACATTCTGCAGCAGATATCCGCCTATGGTGCATACAACAGCCAGATAGAGTATAACCAACCATGCTCTGATATCCGTACCTGCAATAATATTCGTATTATCAAATGCAAATGCCAGTATAATCGAGATAACCATAGTAACACCCATTTGAGTTGCCGTTATCTGAAAGACATTCATATTGCTGTTGAGAGCTTTTTCCGTAAACACCAGAACTCCCGCAAGACACAGAGCATCAAGAACCGCAAGAGCCTCTCCCGGCCCGAAAGCAAACAGCCCGCCGTTACAGCACAGCAGAAACAGTCCCCCTATAGCGACAAGCTGGACCGGCAGTTTTCTGAGCTGATATTTCCTGCGAAGCACGAGGCTCTGCAGCAGTGGCGCAAAAAGTACGGGCATTGACATAATGAAGCCCACATTGGTTGCAGTAGTAATATTAAGCGCGATATTACAGGTTATGTATGCTCCGGCGCAGCAGAGCGCGGAGGGAAGCCATACGGCCGATTTGAGCCAGATGGTGTCTGCAAATATCTGCTTTCTGAAAACCAGCAGAAAAAGCACGGTTGATATGGTAAACCTGAGGGCAATAAGCCACAGAGGCGTTATGGTTTCATAGGCTGTCTTGGTAAGAGGATTGCCGAAGCCGTATATTAAACTCTGTATAAGAATAAACAGTATATATTTCAGATTTCTGTCCTGCATTTTGTATTGTCCTTTGTATGTGTCGATTTTCCGTATGATATTATATATCCCTTTAAGCCTTTCGTAAAGAAAAATGTGTTGACAATATCGAACCTCGATATTAAGAGGGAAACAATGTCAAAAAAGCGCTTGATACATTAACAGAGACAATGTTTTATGTCCTTTAGCAGACAGGATATGTGTGGTACAGAAACCGGCAGGAGTGTTTCAGCGGCGGTGCTGGCGCAGTTGTCACTCCAAGCGCAAAGACCGAGAACGTAACTAACAGGACAGAGACAACAACAGTTGATGCTGCTACAGCTGAGAAGAGAAGGCTGTGGAGAACAAGTCAGAGACTGTGATTATAAACGGCGTGAACAGGGTAACTGCAGTGGCAGATAAAGCTTCCGGAACAGATGGGAATGTTAAAATCACTGTGAAAAAGGTAGGGGAGGATAGCTCCAAGCTTAAGCTGGATATTAAAATTGAAACTGTAAATGGTGAGGTTAAGTATTTTGATGGCGGCAGTATGACTGTTACGGTTAAGCTGTCAGATAAGCTTGCGGAGAAGGAACTGGTATGTGTAAATATCGATGATAAAGGTATTTATCACAGAGTAAAAGGTTAAAAGAATGCTGATAAGACGTTTACATTCGGTGCTCTGTAAGGCTTCAATGCCTATGGCAAGCAGCCTGTCATATGCCTTCTCATGTAAAGAGCCTTTCGCGGCATAAATTCGGTATGGAAATTCAACTAAATAAGGGGCCAAAAATTGGCCGCATAAAATTTTTTAAAAAAACTTACACGCTTTACTTGACAAACCCAATTGGCCCAAAGGCTCCCCAACTTTAAATCATCCTTGCGTTTACCTTCTAGCGCAAACTGCGAAGTCGTAGAAGTATTTGTCGATGAAGGCTCTGTCCGTATTATACTCATTGTCTCCAACGAAATAGTCGCACATCATCTCTCTGAGCCTGGTCAGTTCCCTAAAGATTCCAGGATGCTCCGCCTTCTTTAGCGGTGCGCCTTCTATGGACAGATCCAGAAGCTCCAGCCCTCTCTCGAAAGCCTTCATTTCTTTTTCCCTGTCGCCTTTTTCCTTGCGCCTGGCCGCCCTGCCGAACTCGCTCCCGATATTCGCGAGCTGCTCAGCTAGGCTCATCGTCTGCCACC
>CAVAON010000173.1:0-3462 GCA_963590215.1 Anaerovoracaceae bacterium
GCGATATATGAACTTGATCCAGAGATAGGTAAGGCGATTGCCAGAGGAGAACAGGTTGAAATTCGGCCAGAGCATTTATCGCGAGTAAATCAAGGTGGCTATAGCTATAACAGAAAGCACTGTTCAAGTTGCGGGTATGAGACTTCGGAGGATTTTGAGTTCTGTCCGAAATGTGGAAATAGGTTTTAAGCCTGGAGGTATCGGATGCAAAATTATAATATTCAAAGATTTATAGATGCTCATCGCAGATCCTTCCATGTGGCATTAGGCGAGATCGAGGCAGGATACAAGGTGAGCCACTGGATGTGGTACATTTTCCCGCAGATCAAAGGCCTTGGCCGAAGTGAAATTGCTGAGTACTATGCCATAGAGAACATGGATGAGGCAAAAGCGTATTTAGCTGAACCGGTTCTTGCAGAGCATATGCAGAAAATTTGCGAAGCATTGTTAGAAAATGAGAGCAGCAATGCAGAAGAAGTTATGGGCTGGCCGGATGATTTGAAGCTGCGGTCTTCCATGACTTTATTCAAGGAAGCTGATCCAGATAATGCCATCTATCAGAAGGTTTTGGATAAATTTTTTGATGGAGAGGCGGATGAGAAGACGCTGGAATTATTAAAACGATAAAAGTATACGACTCGTAAATACGAACTGAAAGGGGTGATATCTTGTCCAGAAAAAATCCTCAAATGATAGTAATTGAGCCTTTGCCATATTCCTTTGCAGTATGTAAGGTAGAGGATTACTCCCAGGTGGATCCTTCAGCCGCATTTTGCTTTCCGCAGAAGACAGATGAAGAAAATTCACTAGTGTGCTTGTCGGAGCAGATTCCGGACAATACAACAGAACTTCAGGATGGATGGAGGGCCTTTCGGATTAAAGGGCAGATGGATTTCTCCCTGATCGGTATCTTATCAGGCATTGCGACAGTACTGGCGGACAAGGCCATCAGTATATTTGCCATATCAACATTCAATACCGATTACATACTGGTGCAGAAGGAAGATTTTGAGAAGGCGATCGAGGTCTTACAGAAAGCTGGATACAAGATCCAAGATATAGTGAAAGAAGAAACAATATAAATAACCAAGAAGGTGAATATCATGCCAAATGAAAGTGGCACCTGGATCATGTACGGTGTTTCCTGGGAGGATCCGGAGTGCATCCATACGGTAGATGAGGCAATTGCATATATTAACAAAGTAGGGTTTCTTCCCCTATTCAAGAATGATATTCCGGGCTTTTCTCTGGAGGAGCGAACGGTGCCGGAATTCTGGTGGTCCGGAGACCCGGAGCACGATCCCTGGGAATGGCGTGAGATCATTGCCAGACGGGGAGAGGTAGCCTACGGCAAATTCTTCGATAAGAAGGCCGGATTTATTTCTAGGGAGTGGCTGCCCTATTTCGTGAATTTCAGGCGGGACGGCTATGACTTTGACGCTCTCTGGGAGGATGGCAAGGCTTCCGCGAAACAGAAGAAAATCATGGATCTTTACACGGAAGAGCTGGAGGATGAGGAATATTATTCCAATGAGCTGAAGAAGAAGGGCGGTTTTGGAAAGCAGGGCGAGAAAGGTTTTGATGGTGTGATCGCTGGGCTTCAGATGGAGACTTACCTGTGCGTTCGGGATTTTAGACAGCGGAAAAACAAGAAGGGCGAGTCCTATGGCTGGCCGATTGCGGTCTATTGCACACCAGAGCATTTATGGGGATATGATCATGTGACATCGGCCTACAGGGAAGATCCGGAGGAATCTGCCAAAAAAATCATGGAGCATATGAGGGATATTTATCCCATTGCCACTAATAGGCAGATTAATCGAATTATAGGCGTGAAAGCTGGAGAGCGTAAAGTTCCGGAAAGAAAATAAAGAGCGAGGAATGAATGATGACCACAGAAGAATATAAAGCAGCAGCCACATACTGGACGCAGAAAAAACGTACGGAAATGCCTGCTGATGAATTAAAGAAATTTACAGAAGAATATCTGACCAAGAGCACAGTCTGTGCTCTGGCAACGGGCACAGGGGACTATGTTCGCTGTACGCCTTTGGAATACAGCTTTCATGATGGAAAGTTCTGGATTTTCACGGAAGGCGGCGAGAAGTTTATTGGCTTGGAGAAGAATAAAAATGTCAGTCTGGCTGTTTTTGATGCAAATCCAGGCTTCGGAGCTTTGAAAAGTGTGCAGGTGATGGGAGTTGCAGAGCTTGTCGAGCCTATGTCAGAGACCTATATTTCCCATGCAGAATACAAGAAGATTCCGGTGAAGGCATTACAGAACCTGATGGATCAGGGAAAGCCAATGAACCTTCTATGTATCAGCCCTACCAGAATGGATGTATTGTGTTCGGACTTTAAGAAAGAGGGCTATGACAGTAGACAGGTATTGAACTATTAGTCGGGATCAGGATACTGCATTTATCCGAAAATAATCAGGAAGAGGTGAGAATCCCATGAGCAAATTACGCATATTAATGCTGGGCAACAGCTTTATCTTTGTAAATGACCTGCCTTCCGTCCTAGCGGAACTGACCAGTGCGGAGGTAGTTCATCATACCCGTGGCGGGGCACGCCTTGCAGAGCAGCTGAATCCTGCCACCAAGATGGGCGGGCTTACTCAGGCTGCCATTCAGAATGAGAAATGGGATTATGTTATTTTACAGGAAATGAGCAATGGTCCTATTACATCCAAGGAGAGCTTTCTAAAAAATGCTTCCGCTCTCTGTGATCAGATTCGCGCAAATGGTGCTACGCCGATTCTCTATGCCACCTGGGCTTATCAGAAAGGCGGCGACCAGCTTGCGTCTTTTGGCATGGATTATGATGAAATGTTTCGGCAGATGTATGCTTCTTACCATGAAGCGGCAGAGCAGACGGGAGCTTTGATCGCGGATGTTGGCGAGAAATTTTATGAGCTTTCCGAGATTCAGGATCTTTATGCAGAGGATGGCTGCCATCCAAATGAAGCAGGTACCAGACTGGCTGCGGAGACCATTGCTGAGGTAATTAAGGAAGATCAGGCGAAAAGGCAGGCAGAGGAAGAGGAGAAGAATACGGACATACAGCCGGAAAATGAGAAGAAAACCATTGTGGAGCTGAATACAACCAAGGATGATATTCGTCTTCGCATTCTCTATGGATAAAATCTGTCATTCCGATAAACCTCATTGTACTGTTACTTCTGGTGCATGTGGTTTATATTGGAATCCGATGTTATGTGAAAGACTGGAGGGAAGAACGGGGATATTATTAATCAAAATACACGCAGGGCAACTCAAATAGTAAGAGCCTGCGTGTATTATATTGCATTACAAAAGTGCATAGATGCATTTGTGATATTACTATTTTGAATCCATTTATGATGGGTGAAAATAAAGTTCTTCAATACAGGCAGAGTGCAATGATATGTTATGTTACATCCATAATTGATGTAATAATTGGATAAATAGTTCCATAGCC
>CAVAON010000174.1:0-3430 GCA_963590215.1 Anaerovoracaceae bacterium
GCTTGAACGCTATCCGTATGAGCAGGAGCTGATTACTGGAATTTATGAGCTGATACTTGAAACGGTCTTATGCAAGAGTGACCAGATTCTTATTGCTAGCAACAGATATCCAACAGAACTGGTTAAGAGCAAGTTCTTGAAACTCAATTCCACCCATGTGGAGTATGTGATAAATGGGCTGAAGTCGAATACATCTAGGGTAAGGAATATTAAGAAATATCTATTGGCGGCCTTGTTTAATGCACCAACGACTATAAGTGGATATTATCAGGCTCTTGTTAATTATGATATGCCTCAATTTGCACAGACAAAATAAAAACATCTTGCATTGTAGTCACTGACTACATATAATAAAAGCAAAGAGGATATACACATTGACTACAATCAGGAGGTGTTTAGACTATGGCAGATAAGACAATATATGATTTTGAGGGAATTCAGATCGAATATGAAAAGGGCGAAGAGATAGATAAAGATTGCCAGCGCAGAATGATGTCTTATGCATTTAAGCAGATTAGGGAGAAGTCTGGTATGAGCCGGCCGAAGTTCGCTGAGTGGCTTGGTATTCCATATCGCACTATGCAGGAGTGGGAGCTTGGTCGCAGATCCATGCCGGAATATGTTTTAAGGCTGATCGCTTATAGGGTCAAGATAGAAGACATGTTAAAGAGGGGGGAGCTTAAGTATGTTAATGATTAAGATTATTGGGAAGATAGCAGCACTGCCTTTTATTGTACTGCTTGGGACTTTTCTGACTATCGTTAGTGTGTTTGATAAGATAGGTGGATTTTTTGTTGGCATTCTTAATCTTTTCATAGGAATTGCTGTCATATATTGTCTAGCTACAAAGAACTGGTATATGGTTCAGCAAGGCATTATTTTCTTTGTAGGTGAGAATGTGATATATGCCATTGCCGGAGTTATTGTTGGCGGAGTAGCGAGTCTGAAAGAGAAGCTAATGCTTTTTGTGATAGGAGCATAATTCGCACTTTTAATAGAAACTGCTTCGACTGACTTCTAGCCGTAAAAATGGAGATAATAATATAGCACATGGAAAGATTGGGGTATAACTGGGGTAATACCTGATGAACTTTGGGGTATTGCCGGGGGTTTTAATCCTAAAATGGGCATGTTATATTTATAATGCACAAAGGAATGAGAGCTGAGCACAAGCGAGGCATCAAACCGGAGTGCATTTTCTTTTGCAAGAGAATAGAGGAAACAGATTAGGGCGTCAGCTCAAGATGGGTAAAGATCTTGGGTATGGCGCCTTTCTTATGCCTTCGATTAGACACTAAGCCAGTCAATGACGATTGAGCTGGTAAGACAAAATTAAAAATTAGAAAGGAAACGGGTAAGGATCCGACCCGAACAATGAGGTTAAAAATGGATTACGAAAATTTCAAAGAGCAGTTTATCGAGCAGTTACAGGAAAGTCTTTATGAGAGAGGTGTTGAGGATGTAAATCTTATAGCCAGACCGGTTGAGAAACTTAATGGTGGCTATGATGCAGTGACAATTACACCTACTGATTCCAATATCGGAGTCACACTCAATATCGGAACCTTCTTCGAGGCTTACGAAAATGGCACAGACATGAGTGCTGTGGTAGACAAGGCTGCAGATGTTGCAGCTAATGGGCTTGAGAATGTACCAGCGGTTGATATTTCTTCATTAACCGATTACGACCAGATGAAGGACAAGCTGGCCATGGAAGTGGTCAGTACTGAAGCGAATAAGGAGATGCTTGCTACAGTTCCTCATAAGGAGCTGGAGGACATGTCAGTGGTCTACCGCTTCGTCCTTGATAGTAATGGGGATAGCAACGCAACAATTCTTGCTACTAACAACATGATTGAGGTGATGGGTGTTACACCTGAGCAGCTTCATGCAGATGCAGTCGAGAATGCACCAAAGATCAGACCGGCAGAGATTACCGGAATGAGTGAGATGATGGTTCAGATGGTGGGCCGTGAGCAGGCGGAAATGATGGGAATTATCCCTGTGGATCCTGCTGATGAGCAGATGTATGTTGCCACTGTTTCGGACAAGATTCATGGAGCGGGCATTCTTGCTTATCAGGATTTTATGGATCAGGCAGCTGAGCGTCTTGGCGGACAGAGCTTTTTCGTTCTTCCATCGAGTGTCCATGAGATTTTGCTTGTGCCAGATAACGGCATGATGAATCTTCAGGAGCTTGAGGCTATGGTAAAAGAAGTCAATGCAACTCAGGTTGAACCGCAGGACAAGCTCACTGATTCGGTTTATCACTATGATGCCAAGGACAAGGTCTTTGAGCTTGGTGAGAAATTTGAAGAGCGTCAGGCTGAAAAGGAAGCTGGTATCGATAAAGCTGCAGAGAAAGAATCCGTTCTTGGAGATCTCAAAGCGAAAAAGGAAGAGGTTGCTAAGCAGCCTAAGAAGGAGACAGTCGATAAGGTCAAGGGCCGCAGTGGTCAGGCTTTATAGGCTGTAAGACGAAGGTCGGGGAGTAAAATTCCTGGCCTTTTATATTAGGAAATTAAGAGAGGTAATTAAATGAGCAAGTATGCTAATGACAAACCAAAGGATTGCGCTTTTTGCAAATATTATAAAGACCATACAGAGAAATGCGGTTTAGAAGCATGCTATTACTTGCTTGAAGCTCCACAAAAGGAAGCTTCCTGTTGTGATGGCTGTCCGTATGGTAAAGGACGTGAGTTTTGCTTTCCTTGTTGGAAGAAACTACTGGGCCAGGGAGGTGTGCAGTAATGAGTGCAGTATTAAATATCAGACCAATAGCGGTAGCCAATACACTGGTTGACAAAAAGCTTGTCTACTATGACAAGATGATGCGCCAGAGACCAGGAGCAGTAAGAGATACTGTTCCTGCTTGTTGCAAGGAATGTGCTTACTATCATCCTGACTGGGAGCATCGCACTTGTCTATTTGCTAAGTGTAAATACGGCAAGAACATTGATGTTTTCAAGCATCAGAAGAAGGGGTAACTGAAATGATTTTCGACTACTTTTATGGAGAGCAGTCGGATATGTTTGCATTCTACCGGATTCCCAAGATCCTGATCGTCAGCGATTATTTCCAAGAAATGACTACGAATGCAAAGCTTTTATATGGACTGCTTTTAGACCGGGTTTCGTTGTCCTCAAGCAATGGATGGTTTGATGAGCAGGGCAGGGTTTACATTGTCTATACCATAAGCAGCATCATGAGAGATATGCATTGTGGTGAGAAAAAAGCAGTAAGACTTCTGCAGGAGCTGGAGAAATGGCAGCTCATTGAAAAGTTCCGGCAGGGACAGGGGAAGCCTTCCATTATCTATGTGAAGAATTTCTTAGTACCGTCAGAAGGACAATTCAAGAACTGTCAAAACAACAATTCTGGAACGGTCAAAATGACAACTTTAGAACAGTCAAAAGGACAATCTAATAAT
>CAVAON010000175.1:0-3409 GCA_963590215.1 Anaerovoracaceae bacterium
GCCGCCAAACATATTGAATATGGATTTTCGTATAGCGGATTCTGCAGTCTCTGTTTCACCGTTCACATATACCCCTCCGGCAGTATTCTGGGCATGGCAATCACGTATAGTACCCGCATACATATTGAAAGTAGTAAATTCTCCTTTAGGTGTACCACCAGCTATATATACTCCTCCCCCACATTCTGCTTTGCAATCGAATATTAAGGAGTCCGCATTCATGTTAAAAGTCCCATTTATATCTATATATACGCCACCGCCATTCGTTGCATTACAACCAAATATTGTGCCACCATTCATTTTAAAGGTTTTTCCAGCTTCTGCATACGTTCCACCACTACCTACATATACTCCGCCGCCGTTTTCACTGTTACCGCCAGTTATAACGCCGCCAGCCACGGTCTTCGTGCCATTTGTATCATCAAGGTACCATTGTCCTTCAGACGTTTGAGAGAATTTGTGCTTTGGCTTGGTAGTATTACTGTCCTCTAATGTCAAACTACCATCTGTTATCTTAATCACGCTGCCTGTCTTGCCCTGTGCGAGGCTCAGCACATACCCGTTCAGGTCGAGGGTGACATCTTTACTTATCTCAAGTGTATTTGTGAGTGTGATGTCACTACCCAGCTTGATAACCCATACGGTGTTTGATTCTCCACCACTAATGTTACTGAGTGCAGCCTTTAATCCACTCTCATCCGTTACTTCCGTGGTCTTTGTAGTAATCGTAGTACTGGAGCTATCCTGCACCGTCTCTTGCGTCCATGTTACATCAGCCCACACCACACTCGGCATGAGCCCCCCCACCAGGCAAAAAGCTAACAGTATAGCTAATATCCTCTTCTTCATAATATCCTCCTTATCAACTAAAAGGTGTTTTGTATTTTGTTTCATTATCTAAACTTTACTATCCTGCGAACAGGATTTCAAGTGTTTTTTATCTGTCGGTTCCTTGTTCAAAATTATCCTTGAGCCATTCGCATGTTCTCACTCCACTAAGCAGAATGGATTGTACCAAAAATGCATAAAACTCAAGATAGAAGCCTCTGGCAATCAGTGCTTTGAGAACAAGAAAAATCATTGAAGCTCGTCTATGTTTCTCTTTTTGATTGACATTGTAAACCCAAAAGATTACAATATAGATGAAAGGCGGTGATTTTATGTCAACAGTTCCTACTCAAATAAGGATTGATTCCAATATTAAAAAACAGGCCACCAGTTTATTCAACAGTTTAGGTCTGGATATGTCCAGTGCAGTGAATATGTTCCTTTATCAATGTGTTTTACGAGGAGGCATCCCTTTTAACATTGAGATGCCCCGTTACAGTCAAAAGACTCTCGATGCCATGGATGAAGCCCTCCGCATCTCCCGTGATCCAGATATCAAAGGATATACCGATATGAGCGAGCTTAAAAAAGCACTGGAGGAATAGATGTACGAAGTTCGGTTTACCAACGCATACAAAAAGAGCTATAAATTGATGAAAAAGAGAGGACTTGATATTTCTCTATTAGACGAAGTCGTGAATCAACTGCGTCAAGGAAACCCTTTGGATGCGAAACACTGCGATCATATGCTTGTCGGAAAATATCGAGGCTTCCGTGAATGCCACATTAAACCCGACTGGCTACTGGTGTATTTAATTGAAAACGACATTCTCACGCTAACCCTGATCGATACCGGCTCACATTCTGATATATTCAACTTGTGATACCTGAGGCTCGCATTTGCGAGCCTCTTTGCTGTCATATTCTATTCCATCTGCTGCTCCTCATATTCTACAACTTCCCACCAGCCGTTTTTAGGTGAGCCATGTCTTATAAGTGTACCATATTCCTTTAATTTCTTAATATTCTTTTCTATGCTTCGGCTTCCCAAGCCTAATTGTTCTGCTATTTTTGTTGCTGATAGTTGTTTATCGGAAAGAAGCAAATCCATGATTTTTTTCTGTGTCTCTGTTAATTCATAATCCCGAATTTTCTCCGGCCCTTCTCCGGCCTTTCCCCGACCCTTTTCCGAATCTGTCATTGAATTATTTCTGTACAACTCTACCCTAAACATATTATCAAATTCTTGAAATCTCGGTTTCGGAAGGCCATATTCTTCTGCTGCATTAAGGATTCTTTTTATTCCGCTGCCCCATGCCTCCACCAGACCCATCTGACTGAATGTGTTGGCAATTACCTTGTTCCGGAGCTTAGAATGACCGTTCATGGCTTCTTCATAGGTCAGCCCGTTATATAATCCTCCCGGAGAAGTCACCTCCAGCCTGTCATCATAAACTGCAACCTGAATACAGGATTCATCCAGCAGATTACGGTGACAATGGGCATTGATAATCATTTCCCTGATTGCTTCCGGAGGAAGCTCGTATTTTTCTTTTCTCACCAGTCCGTCAATCGTTGCTCCCAGCCTTATATTTCTCAGTACAAAATCGATTGTATTTTCAATCTGCAGGTAAATCGGGCCTGTAAACTCTCTTTTGTCCAGAAAAACGGTTCTGTCTGTTCCCTTAAAAACCGCACACTGAGTCTTAGAAAAAGGAAAATAGTCAGAGGTCAGCAGTGCATAAGCATTTGTTGCCAGCAGTTGACCTTCCCGTTCCTTTAGGATTTTCCAATTGACAAGCTGTTCTTTTTTTACGGAATGTTCTTTCATTCCGGCTTTTTTCCGAAACCTCTCAATATCACGGCAGAGCTTTTCTGTCGCTTCCTCTGAAACTGGAAAACCTACACAAACAAGTTCATCCCATGAGATTCTGGCGCCTTCCATTTCCAGTTCTTTTATCTTCTCCGGAAAGGCCTGTCTGGAAGTGCCTGCCGCACGAATATATGTGCCGTTGTCTTTGCCTTTTGATTTCAGGTAATATGGGCGGTTTTTCCCGGCTTCTACAGATACTACAACAACCGTTTTCCCCTCTATCGTATGTGGCTCAATATCAGGAATAATCTGTGGGATGCAAGAATCAGAAATCGCATTGGCAATCCCATCCATAAGGTGAAACAGTGTATCGTTTTCCACACCAACAATCCGATGCGTTTCATCATCTACACCTATAATCAGTTTGCCTCCCTGAGTATTGGCAAAAGCCACGATTGTTTTCATATATTTTTCGCTTTTGTCCGGCAAAATGCTTTTGTATTCAATATTTTTTGATTCTCCCAAAAACATTATATCTTTTCCCATTATTGTTCACCTAAATTCTTTTTTAACAAAAACATTATATTTCTACCTTTATCGCGTTTATTTACTCCAAACCCTGCTTGCATACCTGCAATCCGAAAGGGCAGTACTTGCTACAATATTACCATCAGCATCATATACCATAATCCGGACTTTGTAATAATACCGTATGCCTTTCTTCCCAACAGTATTGATAAAGGTATCAGTATCCTTTTCTATCCTGGC
>CAVAON010000176.1:0-3400 GCA_963590215.1 Anaerovoracaceae bacterium
GACGATGATGCACTGCTAGAGAGCATTATTTCACAGAGCCAGCAGATATGCATGGATGTGGCAAGGCTTTCGGATGCAGAGGAGTTTGAGAAGCAGCCGGTGGCAAAGGTGGCAGTCATGTACGCCGTGGCTTATCTGTATGAGCACAGGGAAGAAGCGGATCATCATGGACTTATGATAGGACTTCGAAATCTATTATTCGGAGTGCGGGAGCCAGGATTCTGAGAACGAATTGGAAGGAGGCCGAAAAGTGAATATTGCTTTGATGAATGAGAAGGTCGTCTTTCAGAAGAATGGTGTTACGGTGGATGCCATTGGCAATCACAGGAATGAGTGGACAGATGACTATAGCTGCTATGCCACCATTGGTGGTGAGGGCCTGTCAAGTTCCAAGGAGACGGAGTCAGCAGGAACCATTGTTTCTGGCGATAGCATGACGGTTACGGTTCGTTGGTGTCAGAAGGTATCTGCGATTACTTCGCTGACGCACAGAGTGATTTTCCAAGATGAAATCTATGACATCACGAATGTAGATCATATGAATTTCAAGAAGAAAGCAGTGAAGTTTACCTGCAGAAAGGTCCGGAGGTGATGGCATGGCGGGTGATAGATGCAGTGTGAATCAGATGGCCCATGTCATTATGGAAGGCTTGCAAGAGTATGCAGATCTGGCGACAGAGGATATGAAAAAGGCAGTTCGTAAGGTCGGCAATGAGGCAAAAAAGGAAGTTCAGGCCAATGCTCCAGAGAAGTCCGGTGCCTATAAGAAAAGCTGGGCAACCAAGGTGACCAAGGAGAATGCCAATGCCATGGAGATTACTGTGTATTCTAAGAATCGCTATCAGCTGGCGCATCTTTTGGAGAATGGACATGCCTTAAGACAGGGCGGAAGAACAAGAGCCTTTCCACATATCGCACCTGCAGAGGAGAAGGCGGCGAAGCTTTTAGAGCAGGAGATTGAGAGAGCATTGAAATAAAAGGTGAAAGGATTTCGGCTGAAGGCATTTGCCTAAGGAAGGGGCGCTTATGACAATTGAAGATTTTACAAAGGTACTGAAGAGTACCGGCATTCCCTTTGCCTATGATCATTTCGCAGAGGGAGAGAGTCCCAAGCCGCCTTTTATCTGTTATCTGCTTTCTGGCAGTGATAATTTTGCGGCAGACGGAATGGTGTATTTTCACATTGACCAAGTGCGGGTGGAATTGTACACGGATGCCAAGACTCCGGAGACGGAGGCCAAGGTGGAGGCGGCGCTGGATGCTGCCGGGATTTTTTATAACAAGTCGGAGGTATGGATCAGCAGCGAGAAGCTGTATGAGGTTCTATACTCGTTTGAGATGTGAGGAGGATTGAAATGGCTGAGAATAATAAGGTCAAATACAACCTGAAGAATGCGCATTATGCGCTTTTGACGGTGGGAGAGGATGGGACACCAACCTATGGAACACCGGTGGCAATGCCAGGTTCGGTGTCATTGTCTCTGGATGCAAATGGTGAACCGGAGAATTTCTATGCGGATGGTATCGCCTACTATGTGATTAACAACAACATGGGCTATGACGGCGATTTGGAACTGGCATTGATTCCGGAAAGCTTCAGGACGGATGTACTGAAGGAGACACTGGATGCCAAGGGCGTGCTTATTGAGAATTCGGATTCAGAGCTGGCGGCATTTGCACTGCTTTTTGAATTTGATGGCGATGTGAGACATATTCGTCATGTGCTTTACAATTGCTCTGCTTCCAGACCTGGTATCGAGGGCAAGACCAATGAGGATACCAAGGAAGTGCAGACAGAGACGCTGACCATTAAGGCTACACCACTTTCAGATGGCATGGTGAAGGCTAAGACCGGAAATACCACAGATGATACGGTTTATGCTAATTGGTATAAGTCAGTGTATATCCCAAGTGCTGCGGAGGCTGCAGCCCAGAGTGAGACTACAAGTACGAAGAAGGCTGTGGGATAAGTCGGTGACGAGATAATTGACTGATCAGTGATTTGCAGACGGATTGAGAAAGCCTCAGGGCAGACGGGCTCTGGGGCATTTAATCCGCGCAAGGATATATTTGGAGGTACGATTATGAGCATGGTAAAGAAAATAGAAATTGATGGTAAGCAGGTGCCTTTTCGGGCATCGGCTGCGATTCCCAGAATTTATAGAATGAAATTTCAGAGGGATATTTACAAGGATCTGGCGGTGCTGGAGAAGGCCATTGGCAAGGATAGTGGCAATGATGAGCAGGTCAGCAACCTGGATATGTTCTCTCTGGAAATGTTTGAAAATATTGCCTATGTCATGGCTAAGCATGCGGACCCGGAGATTGCTGATACACCTGAGGAGTGGCTGGATGAGTTTAATACCTTCAGTATTTATCAGGTGCTCCCGAAGATTATCGAACTGTGGGGTCTGAATGTGAAGGGCGATGCAGAGGCTAAAAAAAACTTCATCCAACAGAGCGTGAGATGACAACGCCGCTCTTTCTCCTAAGGTGCGTGCAGCTGGGACTCTCCATCAGAGACTTGGATCTGCTGACTATTGGCATGGTCAATGACATGTTTATCGAGAGCAGAAATGATGAGTATAAGGGATGGAAGAAGACAGCGACGCAAGAGGATTTTGATAGGTTTTAGAGCAAGATTTTAGCGGAGAGGAGGTGCTCGGATGGCGAATCGAATAAAGGGTATTACCATTGAAATCGGCGGCGATACGACCAAGCTGCAGACAGCTTTGAAGGGTGTAAATTCGGAGATCCGGAGCACGCAGTCTCAGCTGAAGGATGTGGAAAAGCTGCTGAAGCTGGATCCGGGGAATACGGAGCTGATTACCCAGAAGCATAAGCTTCTTGCTCAGGCCGTGACGGAGACGAAGGAAAAGCTGGAGACGTTAAAGACTGCTCAGCAGCAGGCCAATGAAGCTTTGAAGAATGGGACGATTTCTCAGGAGCAGTATGATGCGTTGCAGAGGGAGATTGTTGAGACAGAGCAGGATTTGAAGCGCCTGGAGGAGCAGGCCAACCAATCGGCGACAGCCTTGCAGAAAATCTCTGCGACCGGTGAGAAGCTGCAGACGGTGGGCGATAAGGTTTCCGATGTGGGAACCAAGCTATTGCCTGTGACAGGAGCTGTAGCAGCTGCAGGTACTGCGGCAGTGAAGACAGCAGCAGATTTTGAGTCCGGTATGAGTAAGGTGTCGGCTATCTCTGGTGCGACCGGATCTGATTTGGATGCTCTTTCTGATAAGGCCAGAGAGATGGGAGCCAAGACTAAGTTTTCTGCATCTGAGGCAGCATCGGCCATGGAGTACATGGCTATGGCAGGTTGGAAGACAGAGGATATGCTGGGCGGCATCGAGGGTGTCATGAATCTGGCGGCGGCTTCCGGTGAGGACCTGGCTAC
>CAVAON010000177.1:0-1580 GCA_963590215.1 Anaerovoracaceae bacterium
GATGATATCCCTGGATGCTCAGAAAGCACATTATGAGTCTTACATCAAACTCAATGATGAGTGGGAGTACGCAGGACTCTACTACGATGAGGGCATCACGGGAACCAAGGTGGATGCAAGAAGCGGACTGCTTTCCATGCTTTCCGACTGTGAGGAGGGGAAAATTGACCTCATTATCACGAAGTCCATCAGCCGATTTGCACGAAATACCACGGACTGCCTGGAGATGGTCAGAAAGCTGACAGACCTTGGCATCTACATCATATTTGAGAAGGAAAACATCCACACCGAGTCGATGGAGTCGGAGCTGATGCTTTCCATTTTGGCGAGTCTTGCGGAGAGCGAGTCCGTCTCCATTTCCCAGAACAACAAATGGAGCATTCGAAAACGCTTTGAGAAAGGCACCTTTGTGATTTCCTATCCACCTTACGGCTATGACAACGTGGGTGGGGAGATGGTGATCGTGCCGGAACAGGCAGAGATCGTCAAAGAGATCTTCGCATCCTGCCTTGCCGGGAACGGCACTCATACGATAGCAAAGATGCTGAACGACAGAGGTATCCCTACAAAGAAGGGCGGCAAGTGGCATGGTGGCACGATTAACGGAATCCTTACCAATGAGAAGTATACGGGAGATGTGATCTTCCAGAAAACCTACACGGATAGCCGATTCAAGCGGCATACCAATTATGGCGAGCAGGATATGTTCCTTTGTGCCGACCATCACGAAGCCATCATAAGCCATGAGGATTTTGACAAGGTAAGAGAAATCCTGGACCAGAGGGCGATGGAGAAAGGCAACGGCAGCAATACCTCACGCTACCAGAGACGATATGCTTTTTCCGGGAAGATCAAGTGCGGAAACTGCGGCAGTTCCTTTAAACGCAGACAGCATTACAAACCAAGCGGAAATTATATCGCCTGGACTTGCGATACGCATCTGCATGATAAAGATGCCTGCTCGATGCTCTACATCGAGGATGAAGTCATAAAGACAGCCTTTGCCACGATGATGAACAAGCTGATATTTGGACATCAGGAGATTTTAAGACCGCTGCTGCGAAGCCTGCAGGGTATGGATGATAAGGACAGACTGCTCCAAATCGATGCCCTAGAACGGCAGATTGAGGAGAATGCAGACAAGCGTCAGACGCTTACAACACTGATGGCACAGGGACTTCTGGATGCAGGAGTTTATAATTCCGAAAGCCATGACCTTCTTCTGGAAGAGCAGAATCTGAAAAGCCGCAGAGAGGAACTGATGAACAACATCGGTGGTGACAAGACGAAGGTACGGGAGCTGCAGGCACTGATGGATTTTACATCCAAGGGTGAGATGCCTACAGAATTTGACGAGGAGCTTTTCACGGCATTTGCAGAGAACATCATTGTGCAGAGCCGTGAGAAGGTCACCTTCCGCTTAAAATGCGGACTGAATTTAACAGAAAGGCTGGTGAGAGCAGATGCCACATAATCCATACGGCTACCGCATCACGGATGGTAAGGCAGAGGTTGATGCAGAGCAGGCCGTAAAGGTCAGAGCCTTGTTTGAAAATTATAACTCCGGCATGGGACTGAAG
>CAVAON010000177.1:1590-3375 GCA_963590215.1 Anaerovoracaceae bacterium
TGATCAGGCAAAGCAACTCGAAAACATGAAAATCAAATAACCAATATGGTCTTAGGCATCGGTCATAAGTTGATCGGTGCTTTTCTTACTTTGAAAATTATAACTCCGGCATGGGACTGAAGGCGGCAGCAGAAAAAGCCGGACTTCAAATCTACCACGGAAGTGCAGGGCGGATGCTCCGAAATACCCACTACCTGGGCGATGCCTATTACCCTGCCATCATCGACAGGGAGACATTTGAGAAAGCGGAAGAAAGACGGCAGGAAACTGCAAAATATCTGAATAAATACAAAGAATTAAAGCCACAGGAAAGACCGCCTGTTCCTACAAAATTCTCTATGGCAGAGCCGACAGAGCATTTCGATGATCCATACAGACAGGCAGAATACTTCTACGGCTTGATAGAAAGCGAGGCATAACATGGGAAAGACAGTCACCATGATACCTGCCCGCAGACGGGTAGGAAATACAGCAAAAGAAGAGGAACGGCCAAAGCTAAGGGTAGCCGCTTATTGCCGAGTATCCACGGACAGTGATGAGCAGGCAACAAGCTACGAGGCACAGGTCGAGCATTACACGGAATATATCAAGAAGAACCCGGATTGGGAGTTTGCGGGCATCTTCGCTGATGACGGCATTTCCGGCACCAATACCAAAAAGCGAGAGGACTTTAACCGCATGATCGAGGAGTGCATGAACGGCAGCATCGACATGATCATTACAAAGTCCATCAGCCGATTTGCAAGAAATACCCTGGACTGCCTGAAATTTATAAGGCAGCTCAAGGAAAAGAACATTCCCGTATATTTCGAGAAGGAAAATATCAACACGATGGATGCCAAAGGCGAGGTACTCCTTACCATCATGGCATCCCTTGCACAGCAGGAATCACAGTCCCTCAGTCAGAACGTGAAGCTTGGAATCCAATACCGTTACCAACAGGGACATGTGCAGGTAAACCATAACCGCTTCCTCGGCTACACCAAGGATGAAAATGGACAGCTCATCATCGAGGAAGAGGAAGCAAAGGTGGTAAAACGCATCTACCGGGAATACCTGGAAGGGGCAAGTTCCTGCAGGAAATAGGTAAGGGATTAGAGGCTGACGGCATCCTTACGGGAGCCGGCAAAAAGAAATGGCGGCCGGAGACGGTGCAGAAGATTCTTAGGAACGAGAAATACATCGGAGATGCCCTTCTGCAGAAAACCTATACGGTGGATTTCCTTAACAAAAAGCGTGTGAAGAACACAGGCATCATGCCGCAGTATTACGTGGAAGGCAGTCACGAGCCGATCATTCCAAGGGATATTTATATGAGGGTGCAGGAGGAGATGCTAAGAAGGGCAAACCTCCACAGCGGACAGGAACGGAAGAAACGGGTTTATTCCAGCAAGTACGCATTATCCAGTATCGTTTACTGCAGCAAGTGCGGTGAGATTTATCGAAGGATCCAGTGGAATGCCCACGGCAAGAGATATGTGGTATGGAGATGCTGCACCAGAGTTGAGAACGGCCCGGATGCCTGCGATGCTGACAGCATCAAGGAAGAAGAACTGCAAAATGCCGTGGTGCAGGCAATCAACAAGGCACTCGGCAAAAGGGACAGCATGAAGGATGCCCTTGCCGCCAATATCGAAACAGCACTCACCGAGGTGGACGGGATTTCGATGGATGAGATTGATGCCAGACTGGAAGAACTGCAGAAGGAACTCCTGAAGGTGGCTAATTCGAAAGGAAATTACGACAGCATCACCGATGAGATTTACCGACTGCGGGAATTAAAGC
>CAVAON010000178.1:0-1915 GCA_963590215.1 Anaerovoracaceae bacterium
GTAAATAGCTATTAGATTGGACATCTTCGATTTTTATCGGAGATGTTTTTTATTGTATAAATGCTATTACTGTATTCCGAGTATTTATTAGAAATAAAGAGAGAGGCAAATTATAATTTAGATATATTAATAGAGTGATTTTATCATTGGAAAGGATAAGGAAAAATGTTTAAAGTATTAGCAAAAACAATGACTCTGCCAGGAAAGAGCGAAGAATTTAAGAAGAACATTACGGAGCTGGCTCCAAAGACAAGGGCATATCCGGGCTGTGTGTCATATCAGGTGCTCCAGAGCAGAGACGATGAAAATGTCTTCTGGATGGTAGAAGAGTGGGACAATGAGGAGGCTTTTGCAGCACATTTTAATGAACCGTTTACAAAAGAATTTGAAAAAACTCTTGAGGGAGTTGTAACAGGTGATGTAGAGCCTTATGTGTGCAACTTTGCGGTAAAGCTTTAGGGAGGCGATTTGATGTTTAAAGTAATTGCAAGAATGGAAGTCATGCCTGAAAAGTGCGATTTTTTTATAAAAAATCTTGCAGAGCTGGCACTTAAAGCAGAAAGATATGAAGGCTGCTGTGCTTATGAGCCGGTGATGAGTCGAGAAGAAAAAAACGTATTTTTTATTATAGAAGAATGGGCTAATGACGAATTTTTCAAAGCCCATTTTGAAGAATCATTTATGAAAGACTTCGAAAAGAACTGCAAAGAAGCACTCCTGGGTGAAGTGAAGGTTTCTGTCTGCGACAGTATTATGTAGGAAAATAGTTTGAGGAGGTTTTACGATGGCAAACGTAAAAAAAAGATTTGTAAGGCAGTATCCGCCAGAGGTTTCTATGTGCGCTGGATGCAATTCATGTGAAGCTGTATGTTCATTGCTTCACGACGGCGTTGTAAGTCCTAAACAGAGGCGCATTTTCGTTGAGAGGGATACAGTGATGTTTATGCATACAATACATACGTGTAAACACTGTGGAATTTGTTATAATAAATGCCCGAAAAAAGATTCGGCTCTGTGTGTTGACGAAAATGGAGTATATTACATTAACAAAGACAAATGTATAGGATGTGGATTATGCGTTAAGGCCTGTCCATTTGAGCCTAAGAGAATTCAGATGGATTTGACAGAGCCAAGACCAAAAGCAATTAAATGTGATTTATGCAGAACAAGACCTGAGGGTCCGGCATGTATTGAATACTGCCAGGTAAAATGCCTGGGAATGAGTGATGAACCTATACCTGAACCTGAAAAGGTTGAGCGTAGTGGATTGTTTTAATTACAGGGAGGTTAAGTATGAACGAAATGTATGGATATGCCGGAAAAATACTCCGCATAAATCTTACTTCTAAAACTACGGAAGAAGTACCTATTACAAACTATGTGCCTAAATATGTAGGCGGAAGAAGCATCGCAAATAAAATCTTTTGGGATGAGGTTCCTGAAGGGGTAAAGGCTTTTGATCCGGAAAACAAGCTTATATATATGACAGGTCCGACAACAGGAACAGGTATACCTTCGGGCGGACGAACTGTATTCACAAGTATTTCTCCAAATTCTCTCCCTGAGCAGTATTCATGGAGCGGAATGGGCGGCTGGTTTGGATCAGAGCTTAAATTTGCAGGTTATGACGGCCTTATAATTGAAGGGCAGGCAGATGAACCGACTTATGTATATATAGAAAACGAAAAAGTAGAGTTTTTATCAGCTGAAAAGATCTGGGGACAATATGTGCATGAAACACAGGAAATGCTTGAAGAAATACATGGGAAAGATGTGAAAAGCTTTGTAATCGGACCGGCAGGCGAAAATCTGATAAGAATATCAAGTATAACTACTGCCAATGATAATGCTGCAGCAAAATCAGGATTTGGAGCTGTAATGGGTTCAAAGAAGCTTAAAGCTGTAACTGTAAGAG
>CAVAON010000178.1:1925-3364 GCA_963590215.1 Anaerovoracaceae bacterium
GTATCATGAAGCTTCGGATGTAATCAGCATTGCAACAGAATGTTTGTTGATGTGAAATCAGGGACATCATTTAAAAAGAAAAACAGAGTTGAAAAGTGCGTAGGCATTTTTGCGATGGATTTTACTGAAAACTGTGGATGGATGCCGAATCAGACCTTTGTTACAGAAAAAAACCATGCAGCACCGTGTAAGACACTGTCCGGAGATATGGATCCGCCAGATATGACAGATGAACATGCAGACGAGCTGTTCAAGTGGAGACCTGCTGAAACTGTGAACTTCTGGAAGGGAGATTTTGATAAGGGAAATGTAATGATGGACCTTTGCAATCAGTATGGTATAGACAAATGGGATGTCACAGTATGGCTGTTCCCGTGGTTTTCTATGGGGCAGAAAGAAGGCGTTTTTGAGGGTATCGATTTTGGCATGCCGATAGATGTTGAGTCAGAAGAATTCGTAAGATATATTCTTGATATGATTACATACAGAAAAGGATATTATGGAAACCTTCTGGCGGAAGGAATGGCAAGGGCTATAAGAGTAATGGGCAAAGAAAAATTCGGCGATACCATTTACCATGGAAGATATTCCAATTGTATTCCTGGATTGAGGCTGGATATACCTATAAGCCTTGAAACTGCATGGGGTGGAAGCTTCCACTGGCAGGGAAGAGGATACCAGGCAGCGATAGATATTACAGGATGGCTTCCTGCTAGCCTTGAGCTTATGTCATCTTCTAGAGATATGCAGACTGTTGCACATTTTCACGCAACATGGGACTATTATGAGGCCGTAAAAGATGACCCTTATCACAACAGACTGGTACCAAGACAGGCAATTGAATGTGAAAACAGAGCGGAAGTTAAAGACTCTATTACATCATGTGAATGGCAGGCACCAGATCACTATTGGCCGGATATGGAGTGCGAGATGTTTGAAGCAGCAACCGGCTACAAAATGAGTCTTGAGGAACTTGAGGAAATGGCAGAAAGATCAAAGCTTCTTATGAGAGCAATACATATAAGAAATTATGGCAGAGACAGAGAGCTTGAAGTAAATGCAGTATATCCGGGGCTTACTTATCCAGACTCTATGGGATTGACCTCCAGCTGGGAAGACTGGAACGATCTGGTTGACTTGTATTACGAAGAGAGAGGATGGGATAAGAAAACCGGATGGCCTACAAGGGAATGCTATGAAAAGGTTGGTCTGAAAGAAGTGGCAGATCAGCTTGAACAGATAGGAAAACTTCCATCATAAACAGGGAGGATAAAGCCGTGAATAAGAAGATTATTGCAATAAGTGGAAAAAAGAATTCGGGAAAGACAACCCTTATAGAAAAATTGATTCCAATACTGGCGGAACGAGGCATCAGAACTGCCATAGTAAAACATGACGGACATTCCTTTGATCCGGATGTTGAAGGCAAGGATACTTAC
>CAVAON010000179.1:0-3355 GCA_963590215.1 Anaerovoracaceae bacterium
GTAGTGCCGCTTTTAGTAGAGCCGTAGCGAAGAAAATTGCGAATATCATTGACAAAGCAGTCGATAAAGCAGGGCGATAATAAGCAGCTCCTCTATGACATAGATAATGGAAAATAAAACCATCAAAGAGCTTGCAGGATTCCATCAAAAATATGATTGAGGGTAATCAGGAATTCATTATGCTTGATGACCAGAAGGTTGTCTATGAAGAAATCTTGAGAACATCTATGCAATGCATGACGGATTTAAAGAAAAGGACCGTAATCGTTAAAGGTGGCCAAGGTACCTGCAAAACGGTAGTTGCAATAAATCTGTTGGAGAAGCTTGGCTTGGATGCTGATGAAATCATCAATTGACGAATTAGATGCAAAGGAAGAATATGACGAAATCCTGGCATGTGCTTCTATGCTTCATCTTGAAAAGGATTATATTCCTGAAATCCTCGAAATTGCATGTAAGGCATTAAAGCCAGGTGGTGTAATGTATGCGTTTCTTAAATATGGAGACTTTGAAGGTGAGAGAAATTGTAGATATTTCACTGATATGACAGAGAAATGTTTGTCGAAGTCTATCAAGAAGATAAAGCACGAGATTTGTACTGAGAATAGGGATGATGAAGAGTAGGAGGCGACGTAAGTGCCATTTAAAATAGTTCGTAATGACATTACAAAAATGAATACGGAAGCCATAGTCAATACGGCGAATGATCATCCTACTGTAGGCACCGGTTGTGATAGTGCTGTCTACAAGGCTGCAGGATACGAAGAGCTTCTGAAATACAGAGAAGAAAAGATTGGTTTCGTGCCGAAGGGTGATGCTTTTATTACTCCTGGCTTTAAGCTGAAGGCGAAGTATATTATTCATGCGGTAAGTCCACTTTATATGGGTGGTGACAAGGGCGAGGAAGAGAAGCTCCGTTCATGTTACAGAAAGAGTCTGAAGATTGCAAAAGAGAATGGAATAAAGTCTATATCATTTCCGCTTATTTCTACCGGAGGATTCGGTTATCCGAAGGAAGAGGGAATGCGAATTGCGGTGGATGAAATCAATGCATTTCTGCTCGGCAATGAGATGAATATCTTTCTGGTGGTTTTTGATACGAAGTCTACGCAGCTGGGAGAGAAGATTTATCCTGATCTGGAAGCTTATATAGACCATAATTTTGTGAAGGAAGCTGGGGAAGAAGAGTATGGAGATGCCTGCTTTGGTTTAATGCATCCAGTCGAGCCAGGATGTGATAGTTATCTTTCCAATGCTGAAATGATTGAAAGACGTACCGGGAGAAATGCTGAAGTAAAACCAGTTTTTTCAGGGTTGATATTTAAGAAAGAGCAGGCAAAGAAATCTGTTTCAGATGAAGCGTTACCAATAGAGGAATGTTGTGAATGTGCTGAAGCTCAATTCTTTGATTTTGAAAAACAGCATGAGAGCAAATTGGAAGATAGAATGAAGCATATGTCTGATACATATTCTGAGTATCTGATGTATTTGATTCGAAAAAGAAACATGGAGAACGCGGAAGTTTGGAAGCGTGCCATTGTAGATAAGAAGATTTTCTCGAAGATTAAGAATAATCGAAATTATCATCCTAACAAGCTGACGGCTTTGTGTTTATGTGTTGGGGCAAAACTGAATCTGGATGAATCGAAGGATTTATTGGCAAGGGCCGGTTATGCATTATCGCCTTGTGACAAGACAGATATCATTTTCTCATATTTTATTGAGAATGAGATTTATGACATGATTGAGCTGGATATTCAGCTGGAAGAGCACGGATTACCATGCATTATTACGTAAAAAACTGGGTCGTTTTTGAAGCGACCGGTTTCACAAATCTTTTTCGTATAATGAGTCCATCAAGAGAAAACACCGTGAGGTGAGGAAATTAAAGGAGGACGATTTTATGCGCAAGGGATTAACAGAAGTGGTATTCATTTTAGACAGAAGCGGTTCTATGAGAGGTCTTGAAACTGATACGATTGGTGGTTTTAATTCAATGATTGAGAAGCAGAGCAAGGAGGAAGGCGAGGCCTATATTTCCACAGTGCTTTTTGATGATCAGTCAGAGGTTTTGTATGACAGAGTGCCGGTAGGCAAGGTAGAACCGATGAATTACAACCAGTATTATGTGAGAGGTTGTACAGCTCTCTTGGATGCACTTGGCGGAGCAATTCATCATATTGCAAATGTTCACAAGTATGCAAGGGAAGAGGACAGACCGGAAAAGACATTATTTATCATCACAACCGATGGTATGGAGAACGCCAGCTATAAGTATTCTTTCGATAAAGTTAAGAAAATGGTTGAGAAAGAAAAGGAGAAGTACGGTTGGGAGTTCTTATTCTTAGGAGCAAACATCGATGCGATTGAAGTTGCAGCTAGATTTGGCATCGGAGCTGACAGAGCCATCAATTATGAGTGCGACAGCGAAGGGACAGCCTTGAATTATCAGGTACTTTCCGAAACGGTATCTGCAGTTCGCAGATCTAAGAGTAGAGTGGAAACGGATGGGGCGATAATTGCCTGCTGTGCACCGATTAGAGAAGATTATAAGAGGCGCCATAAGGATAGAAGAGCGTAAAGAAAAGGTAACACTTCTCTATGCATGTGTTATGCGGAGAGAAAAATATTCAACTTTTTGCGCCCAAAGTATTGACATAGGTCCAGAATTCTCCTTACATTATCAAATCGGATAGTATCTATTAAAAATTATTGTACTTCTAAATATTAAGACTAGAGGATACTCTATAATTAGTCAAGATAAGGAGAATTAAACGATGGAGACAATAGAAGCAATTTCAAAAAGAGTATCAATTAGAAAATACAAAGCAGACCAGATTTCAGAAGATGATCTTCAGACAATTTTGAAGGCAGGTATGTCGGCACCGGTTGGCTCAGGTGCTTATGATTCATTGCATATTACAGTGTGTCAGAATATAGACCTGCTTAATCAGATTGGTAATGAAGTTACAAATATGGTTGAGAAACTGTTAGGTAAGCGTCTTGATAAAAATTTTGGCGCACCTACTATGATTATTATTTCATCAAAGCCGGGAATGATGCCAGGAATTGAAATGGCAAATGCAGGAACAGTTCTTGAAAATATGGCAATTGCAGCAACATCACTTGGTATAGATAATATTGTCTGGGGCGGAGCTGTCGCTATCGCAAATCAAAATGAAGAGATAAGAAATAAACTTGAAATACCTGAAGGCTTCAAGTCTACACTTGCTATTTCGCTTGGTTATGCGGTTGAGAAGGAAGCGGCTAAGGAGCATGTGATTTCTGTGAATCGAGTATAAGGAGATGCTTGTTAATAACCTTGAGGAAAAGCAGATTCAGAAACGGGCGAAGA
>CAVAON010000180.1:0-3352 GCA_963590215.1 Anaerovoracaceae bacterium
GAGCTATGCTGATCAAGGAAACTCCTGACAAGGAAGCTCCAGTAAATGCAGGACTTGCATGCGGTAAGGGTAAATGGGGCTTTGATTGTTCTGTGCTTGAGGGTAAGCTGGTTGACCCTATGATTAAAGACGGAAACGGATTCAGAACAACTGATTACCACGAAGCATTTGTGATGGTTGCAAAGAAGCTTGAAGCTGCTGCTGCAAAATATGGCAAAGACGCTGTAGCTGTAGCTGTATCAGACAGATTTACAAACGAAGAAGCATATGCGATGAAAAAGCTCGCAGGTGTTATGGGAGCTAAAACACTTTGCTTTAACAACAGAGCAAGCGGCATATCCCAGGTTCTCGGATTTGATGCTTCACCTAATACTATAGATGAACTGCTTTCGACAGATGTAATTATAGCTGCCGGCTTCAATTTTGCAGATAATCCTGTAATAGGACTCAAAATGAAGCAGGCTGCAGAAGCAGGCAAAGAGGTATATCTGATTAATCCTGCAGGATATGAACAGCATATGGATTTTGCAAAGAGCATTTATACAGATAATGATCTTAGTGCTCTTAAGCAGATTGCAAAGAATATAATTGACAGCGGAAGTGCAATAGAGACAGCAGGGTATGAAGAATTTGCAAAAAGCCTTGCAGGTATCAAAGTTACAGATGAGATCAAGGCTGTTGCCGAAAGCTATATGAATGCAAAGCATTCAATGATTGTATTTGCTCAGAACATGGTAACAACAGAAGCAGCCACCCTTATAGCTGATATAGCCGTTGCTTCGGGTCATATCGGAAGCCCTAGAAACGGTATTCTGCAGGTTAAGGCCAAAAACAACTCACAGGGGCTTGTTGATATGGGTATCAGAGCAGGCAAAGAAGCTATGGAAGGCGTCAAGGCACTTCTTGTATTCGGAGAAGATCCTGTGGGAACAGGCATACTTGATGTTACAGAGCTTGAATTTATGGCAGCAGTTGATACTCATATGACGGCAACGACTGAGGCTGCAGATGTAATTCTTCCGGGCACAGGATTTGCTTCAACAGACGGTACATTTACAAATACCGAAAGAAGACTTCAGCCTGTAGAAGCAGCCGTTGAGGAAGACGTTGTATTTAACAACTGGGAAATCGCAGCGGAAATTGCACATGTATACGAAGTTGAATTTGACTTTGAAGACACATATGATATTTCATGTGAAATGGAAGACGTGCTTCCTGCATATAAATATGGCGAGCTTTATGAAATTTACGGTGGAGTTTTAACTCCTGCAGAGCCTCAGCTTGTAACTGTAGCTGACGTAAAATTTGTAGAGCCATTAAAATGTACAGACAATCTGATGAACATGATTGCAGATCGTCTGCCAAAACCGGTAAGATAAAACACAATATATACGGCCTCCTCTTTAAACAGGGGAGGCTTTGCCATATTATAATTTCAAAGGAGACAATTATGGGTGCACTTGATGGATTGAAAATACTTGATTTTTCTACTCTGCTTCCTGGTCCTTATGCCACGCTTATGCTGGCGGATATGGGAGCTGAGGTGCTCAAAATATGCTCTGCAAGCAAACCTGACATAGTTACAGACTATCCGCCGTTTATCGAGGGTACGGACATATCAGCAAGTCAGGCATGGCTTGGCAGAAACAAAAAAACAATGTTTCTGAACCTCAAAACTAAAGAGGGCAGGGATATAGTCAAAGAGCTGGTCAAGGAATACGATATAGTTATGGAACAGTTCAGACCCGGCGTTATGGACAGACTTGGTCTTGCTTACGAGGACTTAAAGCTTGTAAACCCTGCCGTTATTTATTGCTCCCTTACAGGCTACGGCCAAACCGGACCTCTTCGTGATGCAGCAGGTCATGATATCAACTACATGTCAAGAAGCGGCATAATATCCCACGCAGGAAAGGAATCTGAGGGACCGTCCCTTATGAATTTCCAGATTGCTGATATAGCTGTAGGATCTCTCAATTCTGTAATAGGAATTCTTGCAGCAGTAAACTACAGAAGAAACACAGGCAAAGGCCAATATATAGATGTGGCTATGATGGATGGCTGTGTGCCGTTTAATAGCATAGACGGCGCCGCTTTTCTCGTATCTGGCAGGCAGCCCCTGAGAGAGGGTGAGAGATTAAACGGCGGATGCATATATGACTTCTACAAGACAAAAGACGGAGGATATATGAGTGTAGGCTCTCTTGAACCTAAGTTCTGGAAACAGTTTTGCATGGCCATAGACAGAGAAGACCTCACAGAGGGCAGTATATGGCCGGAAAATGTCGCAGAGGTAAAGGCTGAAATAAGGGGTATATTTAAAACAAAGACAAGAGATGAATGGATAGAAATATTTTCGCATTATGATGCGTGTGTTCAGCCTGTACTTGGCCTTGAGGAAGCTCTGATTAATGATGAGCAGATAAAAGCCCGGAACATGGTAATAGATGTCAAGATTCCGACACATGATGAAATTACTGTTAAACAACTTGCAACTTCTATAAAGCTAAGTGAATGTCCGTGCGAATATAAATTTGCGGGATATCCCGCAGGATATCATACCAGAGAGATGATAGAAAAACTGGGACTTGACTATAAAGAGCTCGAAGAAAAGGGAGTTTTCAAATGATTAATATACGAAAAGCAACAAAAACAGATATTGAACAGATTACAGCTATATATGAGCATATTCATGATGAGGAAAGCTGCGGCAGACTGACTACAGGCTGGATTAGAGGGGTTTACCCGATAGAGCAGACTGCAGTTGACGCAATAAATAGAGGTGACATGTACGTTTGTGAAGATAAAAAAGGCATCCTTGCCTCAGCAATTATAAATCACCAGCAGGTCGATGTATATTCCGAAGGAAACTTTGTATATGAAGCTTCAGATGATGAAGTGATGGTGATTCACACACTGACTGTTGAGCCAAGTGCTACAGGCAGAGGCATAGGCAGTAGCTTTGTAATGTTTTATGAAAGGCTTGCATTGGCAGATGGTTGTACAGCTTTGAGGCTTGATACTAATGAGAAAAATACGGGAGCAAGGAAGCTTTATGCCAGGCTTGGCTATAGGGAGGCAGGAATTGTTCCATGTGTGTTTAATGGTATTCCGGATGTAAATCTTGTGCTTTTTGAGAAAAGGATAAAGTGATGGATATATTCAAATTCAAGTGAGATCCGTGCTGAGAGATGAAGTCACTTAAAGAAAGAAAAGCTGTATCAGGGATGGAATACTTGTTGATTTTTTAGAGAAGTACGGTACGGAGGCGATAGGGATGATGTTTAGAGAACTGACGCAGGAAGAAGCGATGGAGATGTCCAGGCAGGATGGAATTGAGCTTGGATTTGAA
>CAVAON010000181.1:0-2062 GCA_963590215.1 Anaerovoracaceae bacterium
TGAATGTACGGCTGCAGTTATTTTCCTTTCGCGTGCCCATATCGATAAGGAAATTATTAAGCAGTATGTTACTAATGAATTTGGTTACGATTTAAGCAAGTCAGTGGATGAACTTAGACCACTTCATGAGCATATTGAATCATGTCAGGATTCTTTGCCAAAAGCTCTAGTATCGTTCTTTGAAGGGGATTCATATGAAGATGTTGTAAGAAATGCAGTTTCTCTAGGTGGTGATACAGATACGCTTGGAGCAATTGCAGGAGCTATGGCTGAGGCATATTACGGTGTGCCGGAGAATCTTATTGAATTAGGAAAGAATTTTATCCCGAAGGATATGCAAAAGGTTATTGATACATTTACAGCAAGTGCCTACTGATCACTATGCTCGGTCTTTGACATTGCCTGCGAGTGTCCCTTATCTGGTGTGCATTTCCAACATTTTACTTTTATTTTACATACTGCCCGTTTTTCTTTTTACATTAGCCAAGTATTATCCTCTTTGTAGAAACGAAATTAGTCCTTCTCAGGCAATCTGCGATAAATGATCAGGCCTCTGATTGACATAACAAGGCAAATCAAGCCCATAATGTAATACCAAGGGTTTTCACTTATGGAGAAGAAATCTGGAGCAATGCAGACCCACATATTGCACCAAGGGTTAAAGGATACAACTGCTACGCAGATTAAAACGATGTGAAGCCATATATTATTTCCACGGCGATATCCTCTATGTTCAAGAACAAGGCCAGGAACTATGGTAATTAGTACCTGAGTGAAAATCCAAAACTTCCACATGGTGCTATCGTGCAATTCAAATCTCAAGAAATTTAATCCCACATAAAAGCAAATCACTTGAATAATTACATCCTGCAGGCAAGTCTTAAAAGGTGTGCCAGATTTCCAAATCACATCTTTTTCATAGGTAAGAGCTCTTTGCAGACAATAAATCTCCATGCATACCCAGATGGCTTCGCCTATTGCGAGAAGTAAAAATAGTAAGAAGTGATTATAATTTTTCCAAGCATCCAGGAAAACCCATATTCCCATAAAATCGGCTGCGCAGTAAAATGTATGTAGCCACAGTGGATATGGTCCCAATTTGTCTTTTTCAGTAAGATAGATTGGAATGATGTAGACCAGCAGACCAAAGACTACAGCTAAAGCTATTGCAATCCAGGCTCCGACCCATCCATCGGCTCCAATCGTAAGGTGATCAATAAAATCCTGTGGAGACACATCGCCAGTTGGATATCCTGATACTAATTTCTCATAAATGTTCATAATGAAGTCATCCTTTCGTGGTTGTTATGCCCTTACCATATGCCATTGACCAGCCTTGTTCAATAAGCAATAATATACATAATGATAGATAACAATCAAATGATAATAAAGTGATGGGGACATATGTATAAGACATCAACAGACAGAAGATTTAAGAAGGTAAAAAAGGAAATCAGAAGAGCCTTTATAGATCTGATTTTGGAAAAGGGCTACGCGAATCTTACAATTACTGAGATTGCAGATAGAGCTGATATTAATCGCATGACTTTTTATGCTCATTATGATGTGATAGATGATATATTTGCAGAGTTTGTTGATGATATGAAAGAGCAAATTGTTGCACTTGTGGCAAAGGAAGAGACTTTTGATATAGATAGTTTTTTTATGCTTCTTAATTCTCTCATGTATGATGAAATTGACTTCTTTAGGTATGTAGCAAGAGAAAATAGCATGGCTGCCTTTCGAAGCAGCTTTAAGAATACTATCTGTGAGCTCATTCAGGTGGAGATTGAGGTAGATGAAGAGACCTCCGAAGCAGAAAAAACTATCATTTCAGATATGACAGCTGTGTGCATAGCATACGCCTATCTTGATTGGTTAGCTGGAGAGTATGGAGATGTTCCGCTTTCAACGGTAATTAAGATTATTAAGGTCAATTTTATTAATAAAGAACTAAATTTCAGGAGGACAAAACAGTGAACGAAATGAGTATGGAAAGAGTAGAGAAATTGTCGTTGTATACTTTTGAAGAAGCATGCGAATTAATGGATGGTCTTGGATG
>CAVAON010000181.1:2072-3336 GCA_963590215.1 Anaerovoracaceae bacterium
GTTTATACCAATAACAATTTTGAATTTCTTATTTCTGTATTGGCGGAGAATCCACTTAATCTCATATAAGGATAGAATGACGAAATTCCATCTGGTGTGTAATCTCCAGCCGAAGATTAAAGGCACTTTGAGGAGCTACATTTACCATATGTAGGAGCAACCATGCAAAAGAAAGATGTGACTTTAGAATATTATAACGAAAATGCTTCCTCCTTTGTCCAAGGCACCGTTGCAGTAGATTTCAAGGCTACGCAGGACGCTTTTCTTAAGGCTTTATCTGGTAAGAAAATCTTGGATTTCGGCTGTGGCTCTGGCAGAGATACCAAGTATTTTCTGGAAGCTGGTTATGATGTAGATGCTATAGATGGTTCGGCAGAACTCTGTAGAAAAGCTACTAAGTTTACTGGTATTGAGGTCCGGCAGATGTTGTTTCAGGAGTTAGATGCCATGCAGCAGTATGATGGCATCTGGGCCTGCGCCTCTATTTTGCATCTGCCAAAGGAGGAGCTGCAGTCAGTTTTTGACAAAATGGAGATGGCACTTCGGCCAGAGGGCATCATTTATACGTCTTTTAAATATGGAGATTTTGAAGGCATGCGAAGCGGTAGGTATTTTATAGATTTTACGGAAGCTGCCTTTGCAGAATTGATGAAAAGCTATCCCAAGCTTCAGATAATAGAGACTTGGATTACTGGCGATGTCAGAGCGGGAAGAGGTGATGAGCAGTGGCTGAATATATTACTTCGCAAGGTGGACTCACATTAAACATTGAGTCGCAGTATTATAACAAACTGGATATAGAAGCCTTCTCTCAGATGATGAAGGATCCTTCCTATTGTTATAAATTTTATTGGTTGGAAGCCATTGTTCACATTATCTCAGAGGGCAAGACTGATACGACCTTTGATGAGATTATTGACGAGATGATTGCAAACGCCTGGTATTCTGTGAGGGAGTTTCACATTCATCTCAGTGGAATGCAGGCTGATGGATTGGTGCGGGATGGATTAGAGCGAGCGGTCTTACTATTGACTGATATCAGTAATTTGCCGGCCAATGCGTCAAAGGTGGAGATAAAAAATGCCATACGTGACCATGAAAGCGAGCTAAAGAAAGTAAAAGAGCAGCTGACCAACATGGTTCCATATCGAGCTCTGGCTGGATTCTTTTCAAAAAATGAAGAGCCAGCAGACTGGAACAGTGTTCGAAGACTGACTGCTTATATTAGTAAGGTAAATGAGCTGATGACTCCACTTCCGTATAC
>CAVAON010000182.1:0-3325 GCA_963590215.1 Anaerovoracaceae bacterium
ATCAGAACCTGCTCCTCAAAAGGATATTTATATAGTCTTGATGCTGTCTTAAGAAAGTCCATCCATTTTTGCGGATCCGATGTTATTTGCAGAGCTGTGTCTTCTGCAAGCTTTGATATTTTTTCATATTTAGTCATCTTTATATTCCTTTCCGTTATCATCTGATACCGTATATATAAGGAGTATCAGGAGTTTTTCAATCACTTCATCATCCGCTTCCAGTATAATTGTGTCTGAATCTACAGATGGCACTTGAAAACTTTCTATACATATGTCAATTAGCCTCTGACAATCAAAGGCAAAGGAATATTCGTCTTCAAGTGCTGCATTATAGACCCACTTTTGCAATTTATCAAGCATTCTCCCGTATGCTATTTCTGAAACTTCTATTTTATGCTTCTTTTTCTCACCCATTTCTTTCTCCTATTGATATTTTAGAAAAAGTCAATCACCTGTGATATGGCACTTTCAAGAATATCCAGCATTTCATTTCTCGGTTCAGGATATATAAGTGAAAGTAAACCAACAGCAGCAAGACAAAATACTATTATTGCAGCTATTGTCTTGCAAAGGGATATAAGGAAACGATATATCCCTGACTTTTCTACCACTATCACATTATCATCTTCAATATTATGTTTTTCATGCAGAAGTTTCTGCTGCCGCTGCTTTTCAAGCTCCTGCTCATACTCCGCAGCCATTTTGTTTTTGAATTTCATGTATACCTCCTTTTCACCAGAATACCCTTATCACTTTCGATACAGGTCTGTTAAACTTTCGTTTTGTTACACCTAAATACGGATAACTGTCATATATGTATCCGTTGCCTGCATATATGGCAACATGGTATACTGGGCTTCCGTAAAATATAAGGTCACCTTTTTTCTTATTGCTGTAGCTTACTGCTATACCCAGCTTCTTATCCTTAGCAAGCCATCTTGAAGTATATTCATACTTTGCAAGTGCATGGGCAACTATATTAGTGTCAGGATTGATTCCTGCCGAGTAAAGGCACTGATAAATAAGACCACTGCAATCCACATAAGTACCGGGTTTGCCTGAGCATCCTACTTTATATTTTGTTCCTGCTTTAGCATATTCCTTAGCTGTATTTAGCATTGCATTGATACAGTCTGTTTTGGTACTGGACCCGTCTATTTTAATTGGAGTGACATAAGTTCCGAGATTATACCACTGGTTTTCAGAAAGACCCATTTTAAGCCATGTTTTCTTATTGACTACACCTGTTACTTTCAAGCCTTTTCTTCTCTGGAAAGACTTTACCGCCTGTTTAGTGGAATTAGTATAGCGTTCACTGTAGCTTCCTAAAAGTTTTCTGTTGATTTTTATAACTTTCAGTCCGATATTTTTTGTACTTAGTGAATATCCTCCGCTTGGTAAAGTTATCGTCTGCTTAAACGGATAATACTTTGAGCTTCTCTTATATACTCTTTCCTTTACTGTCACGTTATATGTTTGTTCCCCATTTGTTACAAGGCACATTCCGGAGCTGATACCTTTTATCTTCCCGTTTATAACTTTTGCTATGCTTTCTTCTGTACTTTCCCACTCACCTTCAGGCAATGTATAATAGTTACCTATGTAAAGCTCAACCTCTATTATCTTTGGTTCTTCCGGCTGGTTTTCTTCCCCATTATCCTTATTATTTTCTTCATCATTAAGTGAGTTGTTATTTTCGTCTGTCACTTCCTGCACGTTTATTTCTGTGTCAGTTCGCATTTCTGCATTATTTTGTATATCATCGTCTGCATATGATACTGTTTGCATACTAAATATCATCGCAAGTGCAGTTATAAATATTATCAGTTTCTTCATTTTTCGGCTCTCTTCCTCTGTTTTGATTTCGTCTGTTTTAGCTATCTGAAAAAGCCTTTTTTCCTTTTCACTTCTGTTTTCTTTGCCTTGCTTCCATGCAGAATATAATCAAATGCTTTGGAATTATCAAAAAAAAAAAAAAAAGGATCAGGGCAATACTCCATGAATACAGTCTTATCTTTTTTACCGCTTTGCAGACTTAAGATTTCTGTCCTTTCACTCTGATGAGTGAGATTAAAAAGATAAAACGGCTCTTCGTATTTATACATGAGTTTATAACATTCTGTTAAAGCACCTATTTCTGATGGTGAGCTTCCGCAAACCAAAACTATAACATCTTTTTCAAGAATCGACATTATATCTGCTGACTGTAAGCTGCCATAATCATAGATATAATACTCATAGTCTTCTGATATGGCAGTATTGATTCCATCTGCCATATAAAGGTCTGTATTCTGATAGTAGGTCTTATCGCCAAAGATGCCTACTCCATCAAAGCAGGAACAGATGTTATTAATAAAGCCTGTCTGATTTCTTTCTATGTAGCAGGCTTTTTTGCCTTGCTGCATCAGATGCTTTACAAGCTGCAGGCAAGCTGTTGTTGTTCCGATTCTTTCCATAACACCTACAACTGCAACCTTTTTCTTATCGGTCATGGCAGCTGCCATTTTGCTTTCAGGCACTTCTGAGAATACTTTCTGCACTTTTTCTTCTCTTGCTGATGTTATCCTAAAAGCTTCTTCATCAGTTACAGTCTGCTTGCCGGAAAAAACATCGTCTATTTCTTTCATCTGTTTACCAAGACTTTCGGCAAGTACAAAATATTTAAAGCCTGCAGTGACAAAACTTCTTATCATTTTGTTTTCCATGCTTCTATTTGCTGCTATGATTGCAACTCTGCAGTTAAGAGCCAGCGTAAGTGTTTCTAATATCTCACAGATTTCTTCTTCTTTTTCAGTAAAAGAAAGAACATCTGCAAAGATAAGCTCCGGTTCAAATGACATAATATCTGTTTTTACGACAGATAAACTAATACTGTCTGCAACAGCTGTCTTTAGCTCATGCTTGTGCTTTTTAGCATAAATGTTCAGGTTATATAGGTTTCTGCTATTTCCTATATACATCACTTTCATTTTTTATTCCCCCTTATTGAATACTTTGTCAAGCTCCTCTATACTTATATTCTTTATATAAGAAAGCTTTATTTCTTCTTCAATCTTTTTTATTTTTGCATCAGATGCTTTCTTCTTTTCAGTAAGCTTTTCAATGCTGTCTTTTAGCTTGCTGTTGTTTTCCTTTTCTTTTTTGAGTTTTTCATGCAAGTTCATTTTCTTATCCTCCTATGTAATTTCATTATCTTCTCTATATCTTAGTGCTTCATATGCACTTTGATTCTTCATCGATTGAATATCTTTATATAGGCTTTTTTTTATTGTCCTAAGTGCCGGATAGTATGCAGATTTTGAATATTCCCTTCTGCCTTTCCGAT
>CAVAON010000183.1:0-3318 GCA_963590215.1 Anaerovoracaceae bacterium
GAAGGATTTCTCCCTCAGAGCCTTCTATCATTTTACTTTTCGCATTATAACAATATCATATGCAGGGACTCTCATTCTATCACATCAACTCTCCACTTTAAGAAAGCTATCAATTTCTCTAAGAGCCTTGTCGTGAAGACGGAAGGTATGCTGAATGCTGTAGCCCATATCCACGGATATCTGCTCCCAGGTATCAAAGCAAAGATATCTCTTCTCCAACACCGTACGTTCCTGCCTATTGCTTACTCGCTTGATAATGTGTGTAATATCTGCCTTCAGTGAAATCAACTCATTGATATCTGAATTGATCTCATCCTCCAGCTCCATAATTTTCACCACGGCATTTTCCATCTTGTAAATATTACGATTGGGGCTACCAGGCATATCTGACATGGTAGTCGTAGCCTTTGTCGCCAAATCACGCAGCGAAGCTACCTGCTCCAGCTTGCTATTAATATCATTATCAATCTTGTAAGCCTGACTCAAATATTCTTTTGCTGTCATACGCACCTCCGAAAAATAGATTCACCTCGGATTGTCATCGTTCTACTTTGATTTTCCTTTCTGACTATGACGTCTGATTTCAGCCTTTACTGCATTGATCAGTGCAGCCTGTGTACGGTCCTTAGAAGCCAGCGCTGTCATCACCTGCTCATCAATAGTTCCTGCAGTAATAATGTGCTGAACCACAACTGTCTCCGCTGACTGTCCCTGCCTCCATAATCTGGCCACCGTCTGCTGATACAGTTCCAGGCTCCAAGTAAGCCCAAACCAGATTAAAATGTTTCCACCAGCCTGCAGATTTAAGCCATGCCCTGCTGATGCAGGATGAATCAATGCCACCGGCAACTCACCTCGATTCCATCTGCGAATGCTCTCCTCAGAATCCAACCTTTCAAAAGAAATCTTTCTTTCAGTCAATCTTCTCATAATCCTGGCCAGATCATGCTTATACCAGTAAGCCACCATAACCGGCTTCCCGTTTGCCGCTTCAATCAGATCCTCTAAGGCATCCAGCTTCTGATTATGGATAATGACCTCCTCACCGTCGTCAGAATAAACAGCGCCGTTTGCCATCTGCAGAAGCTTCCCAGAAAGAGCTGCTGCATTAGCTGCAGTGATTTCGCCAGTTCTAAGTGGCAGAAACATCTCCGAAGCCATGTCCTCGTACAATGTAGCCTCATGTTCACTCATATGAACCGGATATTCATTGCTAATCAGTTCCGGCATTTTCAGATGATCCAGCGCCTTCATGGAAATCGTGATATCTGAAATCCTGTCATAGATCTGTTGCTCGGCACCCTTTCTCAATTTGTAGGAATACACAATCTGTCCATTCATCTGATCTGGCACAAAATAGTTCACTCGATACTGGCTGATAAACCTTCCAAGTCTCTCGCCCATATCCAGGCATTTGAATTCTGCAAAGAGATCCATCAAGCCATTAGAGGAAGGCGTACCTGTCAGGCCAATCACTCTCTTAACCTTCGGCCTTACCTTCATAAAGGCCTTAAAGCGTTTGCTGTTCCAATTCTTAAATGATGACAACTCATCCAGCACCACCATATCGAAGTCAAAGGGAACACCGCTCTGTTCTACCAACCATTGCAGGTTTTCACGATTGATAATGTAAATGTCTGCTTCAGCCTTCAGAGCCTTCTTTCTCTCAGCTGCTGTTCCCAGCACAATGGAATACTCTAAATCCTTCAGATGCTCCCATTTATGAATTTCATCACTCCAGGTATTTCTTGCTACTCGAAGTGGTGCTACCACCAGAACCTTACTTACCTCAAAGCGGTCATACATAAGCTCCTCGATGGCAGTCAGCGTAATACTTGTCTTGCCAAGTCCCATACCAAGTATTACGGCCGCTATCGGATGGTCTAATATATAATCAATTGCATACTGCTGATAATCATGCGGTCTGTATATCATTGATAATTCCTCCAATCTGTCCTGCCTCATCCAGGACGAATACTTTAAATCCAAGAGCCTGAAGCTGATTGTGTCTGTGAATCTGCAGCTTTCTCGGTTTCTCACCGGGAGCCTTAACCTCCACGAAGCCGATTTTTCCATCAGGTAATAAAACAATTCGGTCGGGCCAGCCAGAAGAACCAGAATTCCATTTCTCACATAAGCCCCCTCGCTTCTTAACCTCTCGAACTAATTTCTGTTCAATATATTTCTCACGCATTCCGATCCTCCATCATTCTTAATAGGTGTGCAGGTCGAGTACCTCGTTCCGTAAAACTCCCTATAGCAATTTTTTAGTAAATATCTCCCTAAAGGGACTTTTACATAGAGAGGTTAACGACCTGCACAAAAGGGTTAAAAAGTGTATGTCGTGCTGCCATATTCCAAATTGCAAATCGAAATACAGTCACAGCGACCTTCACCCTTACGGCAGAAACTCCTGTCCTTCCTTTAGCTTCAAGCCCACAACCTGCACTCCAGCATTCTTGCGGATTCGTTTGTAGCCTGCCTTGTCCATAGAAGAATAGAAATCTGTCGTGCTGCGGATATATTCTCCATTCTGCATGCAATGCGCTCGATAAGCCTGATAAAGCTCGCCGGATTTTTCTTTATAGGAAGGATCCAGCTCACAGCACTCCTCCAGGAACTGTCCCAGCCAGTCGTTATCTTCTCGATAGGCCTGAATTGCAGCCTCAACAACCTCTGGAAGCTCTGTATGAAATTCTTTAGCTATGGCCTTCTGGGCGCCCTCAATAATCCAACTCATAATGGCCGGGCCTGCATTCTCGAAAAGGAAATCAGCATAGTTCTTGATATCACTCTTGCCGGTGATCTTCGCATTAAAGGGAATAACGATTAGTCTGCGCCAGATGCCATCGTCGTTAGCTCCGACCTTTGGCAAATGATTGGTATAGAGCACCAGAGTATGTGACGGTACAAAGGAAAAGGGATCCTTGTACTTCTTCTCAGCCTGAATCTCATCTGTAGAGCAAAGCTGCTTCACTACTGCCGTATTGAGCCTCATGCCCTCCTCCATCTCCGAAGAAATGATAAGACGCTTGCCCTTTAGCTCTGCCATCTCAGGCTTTACATTTCTCTTACAGTTCATGGTCAGAGCTTCCGCCGAAAGCTTGCCGGCATAATTACCAAGGACTCTGAAAATGGTATTCCAAAAGGTGCTCTTTCCATTGGCACCACCACCGTAAGCAATAATCATATGCTCCTGATAAACCTTACCGATGGCAGCCATGCCGACTGTCTCCTGGACATAATCGATCAGCTTCTGGTCTCCGCAAAAGAAAAGCTTCAAGGCATCCAGCCAAATCTGCTTTCCGTCCTCACCCG
>CAVAON010000184.1:0-3282 GCA_963590215.1 Anaerovoracaceae bacterium
CAGTTAAGGGAATTTGCAGGGAGTTTTAAACCTATATGCATGAGGAACGCCTAGAGCCGGATGAACCACTAACACTTTTTAAGCGCATGATAAAGCTTTATGACGCAGATTGGATTGGCCTTATAGATTTTGATTTGGCAGTTGGGGCCTGGTCGACGCGACATTTTTACAATGCGGTAACTGGCTCATCGTCAGAGACCAAGATCCAGGAGGCAGAAAGTGTAGAACAGGCGGCCAGATGGGCTGAGGCTATCCGAAACCATCAGCCGATTATTATAGAGGATGTGGAAACGATAAAGGAGGAGGCTCCAGAGGAATATGAGATGTACAAGCGTTTGAATGTACAGTCAGTCTTGGGAGTGCCATACAGAAACTGCGGCAGTGGTCTTATGGTCGTGCGAAATCCCAAGAAGTTCAAGGACTGTTATGAGACCCTCAATATCATATCTTACATTGTTACTACCGAGCTTATTGCCCTAAGGCGCAGGAAGAATATTGAGCGTAAGTCTGTAGAGTACGCGCCTAAAAATTATAATGAGGTTTTTATCAAACTATTTGGCGAGATGACAATTGTGGGTAAGGATTTTACCCTGGAGGATGTAGATATACCGGAGCAGATGAAGGTGATAATTGCCTATATGGCGGAACATCGGAACAGGTCTTATAGCTTGATGCAGTTAGCTGAACTTTTAGAAACATCAGAGGCGTCCTGCAAAAGTCTAATCTATAGATTCCGTTTGAAATGGAAAAGTGAATGTAATTGTGATAATCAGCTGATTAGTACTAATTCTGGCAAGGGATATAGGCTTAATCCTAAACTTAAAGTTATTTTTGATACCGACAGTGCCATGGAACTTATAAAATCTATCGAAGACGCAAGCACCAACAAGTCTAAGGTGGAGCAGATGCAGACATTACTTGGTATGTATCATGGTGACTATCTACATTCCGTCAAGGAGGAGTTTCCCTTTATAGATGAAAATCGTACTTACTACAAACAGATCTTTGCAAATAAAATGGATGATTTCCTGCGTATACTGTACCAACAAAACAAGTATGAGTCTCTTGCCGGCTATGCAGGTGATATTTTGAAGATTATTCCATATAGTGCGGACATTTACTGCTGGAGGATACTCGCATTCAGGCGTCTTAGAAAAAGCGATATTGCCAATGCTACTCTTAAATCTGCAGAGAGGATTCTTGATGCAGATGAGTATAAGCTGTTAGAAGACAAGCTAAAGAGTGTGGTTTATTTGGAAAGAAAGCTGGCTGATCAGGATATTCATGTGGAGTTCTCTGTGCGTCACCCAATTGATCTGGGAGAAATAATCAATACTAAAGATATGATTTATCGCGGCAAATAGACTCTGTGACCGTAAAGTTACCTAAATTTTTATTTGCCTGGAAAAATATTTAAAAGTGACCAAAAAATCACCTGTTTAGTGACCGAATAGTGACCTTGCTATGATAGACTACCCGAGTCAGATGAGTAAGGACAAAAGAAATGGATTAGGAAGTAAATTTTGGTTTGTGCACCTTGTACAAATTATAGTACAGTACAAGTGTTCGATTTTTACTTGCAAATGGAATGGATTGGAAATATAATGATTAATGTGATCAGCAAGAAGCAGTGGTTAGTCTGATTAGCTTCTATCTGGAAATCATCTATCCCACAATATCGGTGATTTCTAACAGAGACTGGCTGCAATTACCGATATTCTTGGGCGGTTTTCTTTTCCCTTATCCGTCTGAGTGAATTTATTATTTCGCTTGGAGGACGCTTAGTTGAATAACAGTAATTTGGAATCAAAAGAAAGATGGGTATGCTGCCCAGTATGTGGCAGGAAGGTTCAGAAGGCATGGATCAGTGTAAGTATTTGCAATTGTATCTGCGGAGCCGAATTTACCTCAGCAGTGACTAAGGATTATGTCACGACAATTCTTCACAACCGTGGGGAAAGACTTTCCATGCAGGAAAGAATTATGCAGTATATGAAGCAGCTTCAGCAGTTCGCTTCATAGTTTTAGCCAGTTATTGGCACGACAATTTAATAGAATGAGACAGGCGATGGTCTGGGTGAATTTGACGAGAAGCCCACAGCGCATGTTCCACCGGAGGGCAGGAGTAATACGACAGCTAGGTAGCGGTACCTGTTCGGTGAGTGGATTGGTCTAATGACTCATGAACAGCTGGGAAACTTAAGGATCATAAGAAATCGCATCGTCTGTCAAAAGTTATGTCAAGAGCTTGAGATGAGCGATAGACAGAGTAGCGGCGATCAGTCGGGAGGCTGGCACGTGATGATACTGTCTGGGATTACACAGGGAGTCTGCAAAACGGAAATATAACCTATTAGTAGGTTTTATTTGAGTACGTTTTGCAGGCTCTCTTTTTCTTTTGCTCTTGGCATATGATGGTTTATTTCCGTTTGGACAGACTCCAGAAATGGAGACGGAAATGAATAAAAATATTGATCTGACTACAGTAGGCGGAAGAATTAAGGCAAAGAGAATTGAGGCAGGGATGACACAGGAGCAGCTGGCTGAGAAGTTGTATGTAAAGTTCTCTATGATAAGCAGGTATGAGAGTGCTAAGAGTAATCTTAGTGTTGACACTTTAAAAGAGATTGCAGAGGCACTTGGGTGTTCTGCAGCCTATCTAATTGATGGAGTTGACCCTGAATTATCAGAGGAGGAAAAAGCACTTCTTAAAGTGTTTAAGGCACTTAGTAATGACAAAATCAGAGGGCTTGCAATAAGCCAGATGACGGCTTTATTGAACTTGTAATTGATTAGGAGATGTCGAAAGGCATCTCCTTTTTGCATTATATGCAAATTACGCTTTTCTTTTGCATATCTGGGGAAGGCTTAACTCCAAATAGTGTCATAGAATGTCTTTTGTAAGCAAGAGATATACAAAGCAAACCGGTTGGCTTTGGTAGCAGTCAGATTCAGATAAGGAGGATATGATGGCCACTGGAGCAAAAGTAATTCAATTATACAGAAAGGCAAACAATAAGACCCGTGTGGGCTTGATCTGCGATAACTACAACTGTTTCGAGAATATAATCGATGCAGATATCAATTCACTTAAGAATACAGTCGCAGATGAAATCAGGTCTATGAAAAGTAGTAGGTCAGGTGCCGCTGAACTTGGCGTAAGGATTCAGGGCGGAGGCGGAATAAGTGATCCGACCTTTAATGAGGCAGCAAATAATACAATGATTGAGATTGCAATTCAGAACTGTGATTTTTCAAATGGAATCATCGAAGGGATTGAGC
>CAVAON010000185.1:0-3235 GCA_963590215.1 Anaerovoracaceae bacterium
TCATAGAACTCTCGGTCTTCATCTACGTCTTTTGCCTGCTCCTTTTCTGGCTTAATCTTCAGAAGATAATAAGCCCTCGCAATCAGGGCTCCGATCACGGCAAACACGCCAAGCATGGGAAGGGCTGAACCTGTTTTGTTCTGCATCTCTTGGTCCACATCTTCATCATCCTCGGACTCTGTTGCATCCCCATCAGCCTGGCTGTCATCATCAACTATGGTTGGCGTTATGATATCTGTGGAAGAATCCTCTGTTTCAGAGCTGGCACTTTCCGCAAGCTCTTCTTTCTCCTCATCCGTCATAACATTCATAAGATCTGCCGCATCTACTGCATTCAGGAAATAAACATTATCCTCACTGCCACTGCGATCGATGATGATGTAGTAATAGCTGCCGTCCCTGGTGGTCACAGTCATAAACTGCATATTCTCAGCTTCTTCATCGTCCACATCATCTACCAGAGTCAGGCTTCCATTCGGTGTTAAAGCTCCGGATACATCTCTGGTGGAATCCGTGCCGGTGTCTGCACTGCCATCTGTATCACCTGCAGTTTCTGTACTGTCGGATTCTGTCGAAGTATTGTCTGTAATCTCGATATTTGTCGAAGAATCACTGTTTGTGTCGGAACTTGTCGAATCCGATGCTTCCTCCACGGTCACCGTACTCTGCTCCGCATCCGGATTGGCCTGGGCAAATGCTGGTGTTGCACTTCCACAAGCTATCAGAGTTGATGCAACTACCGCGATCAGTCCTGCTTTTAATCTCTTATTAAACATGGTGCTCCATCTCCCTTCCACCGGAAACCGATCCGGCATATACCTCATTCTGCTTCTGCTGGATCTTTTTCAGGGTCTCCAGCACATCTCCCTTGCCTGCCATTTCACGAACCGCCTTTGCGATCTCCTCATCACAAAGCTGTCGCTCCTGAATCTGCAGGGTTTTCAAATATTCCTGAAGCTCGCGAATGCGGGCCTCCGTCTTTTTAATGTCCTCACGGACTTTCTCAATTTTTCTATTCAAAGTTATATCCTCCAAATTTCTTAATTAGGTAACCTTCCAAAGCAATAGAAATGCTGTTGCCAGTAACTGGTCTCAATGGACGCATACTGGATCGGATTTCCGCAATGGATCATCATTCCGTTGCCCACATAGATTCCTACATGGGACGCACCTGCCGTATCATAGGTTCCCTGGAAGAAAATCAGATCTCCCGGTTTTGCCTGATCCGGCGATACATAAGTACAGCTGTTTCTCAGTCCTTCCGCTGTCAGCCTTCCCAGATTCCAGCCATTTCCGCAATTATTAATGACCCAGGAAACGAATCCCGAACAGTCAAAGCTGGTGGATGGCGAAGCACCGCCCCATACATATGGATAGCCCAGATATTTCTCAGCTTCCGTGATCATATTTCGGAAACGGGTATCATTTAAGGCTTCCGGTGGGATGGAATAGGACATGCCGTCCGGTGTATAACCGGAAATGGTCGTCACATCCCAAAGGTAATCCCTGTTGCCGTAGGAAGTATTTAAAATGTTGTACCAGTTAATGGCATCCTCCTCGCTAAGTCTTGCCCTGGCCACCGCATCAAAACTGCCGTTGGTCATGGTAGTATTCAGCACGGTCACCGTTCTTGTAGTGGTAACTTCCACTTCCTGGCTGCCATTGTCATCTGCAAGGTAAGCCTCCCAGGTCTGATGTCCGTGGGCACTGGCGGCAGAATGACTGTCGTAATACACATCAAAATCCACTCCGTAGCGGGCAAAATTTCCGGTATCGCTCGTTGTCAAGTTAGTTGTCAGTAAATTTGACAAAAATAATTGTTACTGTGTCTGCTCAGGCAGAGGCCTTGCGGCCTAAGCTGAGCGTTCACTTATCAACAATTCCCGGCTGGCGGACTCATTTTCATTAACGGTCTTGTCAGGATTGAGATATACGATATCAACATCACTCCAGTCACGGGTAGCTCTGCCGTTCCATCTCTCTGGATGGGCGGACTTAGCTGCTTCATAGACAAGATGACGTTTGTTGAGTATAGCCTTGCTCCTGCCGGCATGACGTTCAGCTGCTGTTACGAATTTAATGCCGCTGTGGCGGTGTTCGTAACGATACCAGTGAACAAAGTGCCGGCACCAATTACGGGCATCCTCGAGGCTCTTAAAGCCCTTAGGCTGATAATTAGGCGTGTACTTAAGAGTTTTGAACAATGACTCCGAATAAGGGTTATCATTGCTCACTCTCGGCCTGCTGTTGGATGGCGTAATGCCAAGCGCATACAGCGTCTCAAGCATTGTAGCACCCTTCATAGGCGTTCCGTTATCAGAGTGCAGGACTAACGGGGAAGTTGTCAACCGCCCCTGTGCAATGCAGGCCTGCCTTATAAGCTCACTTGCATGCTCAGCCGTCTCGCTGTCCCAGACTTCCCAGCCTACAATATCACGGCTGAATAAGTCTACAATCAGATACAGGTAGTAGAACATGCCCTTAATCGGGCCGTTCAGATATGTTATGTCCCAGGTCCATACCTGATTAGGAGCTGTAGCTGAGTAGGAGGTCGGCTTATGATGCTTGCCGGGTTTTTCACTGCGTCCTCTGTGGTTTTGCATTTTTTCCTCTCTGAGCGTCCTGTAGAAGGATGACTCAGAGGCTATATATACGCCTTCGTCAGCCAGTGCCGGCACTATCTGACACGGCGGTGTATCAGCGAACCTTTCGCTGTTGCACGTATCTAATATTTGCTGTCTTTCTTCACAAGATAGCTTGTTGGCAGGATCAGAGTGGTCTGCATAAGCACGGCGGTCTTCGTAGGTACCGAACTCATTATCAAGCTTTTGCCAACGATAATAGGTTCGCTCAGTTATCCCCAGCCTCTCACAGGCTTTGGATAAACGGGCTCCGCTTGCTACTGCCTCATCAATAAGCTGTATGGCTTCACTGCGATCTTGGGCGCTTATTGATCGTCCTCTGGATCCCCCCAGATCGCATTTGCTTTTTTTGACAGTACGAGCAGTGCAGCTGCCTCGGCGAGGGCTTTGTCCTTCCTCTGGATTTCCTTCTCAAGCTTCTTACGGGCCTTCTGTGACTCCTTGAGCTCATGATGGAGATTTGCAGCTTCACGGGCTATGCCTCCGTTTGCATTAACACAAGCGTCGCGCCAGGCCTTTATCTGCTCTACATATAAGCCTTTTTTACGGGCGTACTCAGCCAAGTCTGATTCATTCATGCTGGCTGTTTCAAC
>CAVAON010000186.1:0-3168 GCA_963590215.1 Anaerovoracaceae bacterium
GAATATATATGATAAAAACAGACATATTTTCAGGATTCCTAGGGGCAGGCAAGACGACTCTTATCAAAAAGCTTGCAGATGAAGCATACAAAGGCGAAAAGCTAGTAATCGTTGAGAATGAATTCGGAGAAATCGGTATAGACAAAGGGTTTCTTGAAGACTCGGGTATAGAGATAACAGAGATGAACTCAGGTTGCATATGCTGCACTCTTGTGGGAGATTTCACACAGGCTCTTCAAAAGGTAGCACAGGAGCTTGCACCGGATAGAATCATAATAGAGCCTTCCGGCGTAGGTAAATTAAGCGACGTCAAAGAAGCAGCAGAGCAGGTGGAAGGAATTGATATTGCAGCAGGTGTGGCAGTAGTTGACGCCAAAAAATGCAAAATGTACATGAAAAATTTCGGAGAGTTTTTTAATAACCAGATCGAAAATGCAGATATAATTGTGCTGAGCCATACCAAAGGCTTGTCTGAAGACAAGCTTACAGATACTGTTCATATGATTAGAGAACACAACACTGAAGCCCAGATTATAACTACTGACTGGGACAGTATATCAGGCAAACAGATTCTTGATGCCATGAACAGCTGCAATCACGATCATGAGCATCACCACCATGACCATGAGCATCACCACGACCATGACCATGAACATCATCATCACGATCACGATTGTGAATGCGGATGCCATCACCATGACCATGACCACGAGCATCATCATCATGACCACGATCATCATCATGCAGACGAAGTATTTACAAGCTGTGGTATTGAAACCATACATAAATTCGACAAAGAAGAAATCAGCAACATACTTGATCATATAGAAGAAACAGGCACAGTGCTCAGAGCCAAAGGTATAGTTGAGTCAAAAGACGGAAGCTGGCTGCATTTTGACTATATCCCGGGAGAAAAAGACATCAGAACAGGTGGGGCACAGCTGACAGGTAAAGCATGCGTAATAGGTACTGACCTTGATGAAGATAAGATAAGGAAGATGTTTGTATCATGCTAGAACGAAAATGGAAAAGACAGGTGCCTGTATACCTTTTTACAGGATTTCTCGAATCAGGTAAAACAAAATTCCTGAACGAATCTCTGGCAGAGCCGGAATTTACAGCAGGAGAGAGAAACCTTTGCATACTCTGTGAAGAAGGCGAGATAGAGCCCGATTTTACAGACAATATAGAGATAAACACTGAATATATAGATGATGAAGAGCATATTTCAAAGGAATACTTTCTGACGCTCAATGAGAAATACAAACCGGAAAAAATCCTGATAGAATACAATGGCATGTGGAAATTAGAATCGCTTTATATCAGTATGCCGGACAACTGGATTATATGCCAGGAGATGACCTTCGTTGATTCGGGTAGCTTCAATGCATACAATCTGAACATGAGAAATCTTGTATATGACAAGCTCAGATACACAGACATGGTTATATTCAACCGTTTTGAAGATGATTATGATGTTATGGAATTTCACAAGACTGTAAGAAATGCCAACAGAAACGCACAGATAATATATGAGTCTCCTGAAGGTAAAATCAGGGTTGATGAAATAGAAGATCCGCTGCCTTTTGATGTTGAAGCAGATACTATTTCCCTTGAGGACCGGGATTATGCTTACTGGTATCAGCATATAATGGCTGAGCCTGATGTTTACAAAGGCAAGACGATGATTTTCTCTGCAATGATCAAATCCAAAGGTATAGAGGGTGATGACAGATTTGTTGCCGGCAGGCCTCTTATGACGTGCTGTGCAGAGGATATAGAGTTTGCGGGTATGCGCTGCATATCAGAATGTGATGATGAGATACTTCACAACAAATGGGCAAGGATAGAGGGCACAGTATACATTGCTTCAAGCAAAAAAGACGATCAGCGGGTGCCTGCAATACATGTAAGCAAAATAGAGTATATGGATATGCCCGATAATGTACTGGCAACCTTTTATTAACGCAGTTTAACCGCTGCGTTTTTTGATGCGGTTTATGGAGGGGGAATATACGGGAACAAGGTATAGTTTTCAGTAAATTTAGGCATTGACAAAGCTTATAGGGGGGGTATACTGGAGGTATAAATTTAACAGGGCAAATCTGTCGAAAGGCAGAGACGCAAAGCTAAAGGGCCTGAAGCTCTCACGAGTATGGCAGCCAGTTGCATGAACCATCATTTAATGGTATATGTACGGCACCTTTAGGGTGTCTTTTTTATTGGCAGTGCTGCCCGGGGAATTAAAACAGTTTGAACAAGGAGGGAAAACAATGAAAAAATTATTGGCAATAGTCATAAGTATGGCTATGGTAGTAGCAATGATGCCAATGGGGGTATTTGGGACAGGCAGTGCTGTAGCGAAGATAGGTGAGACTACCTATACTTCATTGGGAGATGCGATTAATGCAGCAGGCACAGGCAGTGAAGATGCAAAAGTTGGAACAGAAATAGAATTGCTGGCGAATGTTACAGAAGACGTTTCAATTGCTGCAGGGAAAAGTGTCACAATCGATTTAGCTGGATTTACTATCACAAATAATAGTGCTACAGACACTATTTCCGTTGAATCAACAGCCTCTCTTGCTATAAAAGACTCAAGCCAAGCAAAGAGTGGAAAAGTTGATAATGTTTCAAACGGTTGTGCTGCAATTTTCAACAAGGGTACTGTCGAACTGAATGGTGGAGCTTATACAAGGTCGAATGAGACGGGCGCGGTAAAGACTGATGAAAATAAATATTACACAATTTTAAATGTTGGCACAATGACCATAAACGGCGGGACCAAGGTTGCAGTGACAATAAATGAAGGTGCAACTAATTCAAAAGCAATGATTATGAATGGTTTCACGGGTGGAGATGCAAAGACAACATATACAAGCGGAAGCAGTTCAGATGAACCTATACTTACTATAAACGGCGGAACTTTTGAAGGGAAAAATAGAACAATTGAAAATAGCAAACGTGGTAAATTGCTTATAACGGGTGGCAAGTTCACAGGAACAAAATTAACAGGAAGTTCGGCGGTGATTTACAATTGTAATAAAGCTGAAATTTCAGGTGGAAATTTTGAAAGTGATTATATCAATATTTATAACTGCGGATGCAAGAACGAAACTTACACAGATCACATTTCAGATTTAACAATTACAGCAGGTACTTTTAATG
>CAVAON010000187.1:0-3156 GCA_963590215.1 Anaerovoracaceae bacterium
CCTTATACCTCGATATGGGGCATTGTCACTGGTTTAGCACGAATTCCTTAAAATATGGCAAAGCAAATTCTATCTTTCCGTACCCAGTACTTAGCAATACACCTTTTCTTATTAACCTACTTCTATAAACCGAGAACTGATTTGGCTGCAGATTCATAGCCTCCCTAATATCCTTAACCGTGTCAAAATTGTTTTCTGCCATAATTAACAGAATCTCTTTATCTTTTTCGCTCATTTCATACCATATCTTAAGATACGAATATTCTCCAAGATAATCTGCGGTCCTTTTTTCAATCGTTCGCTCATCCTCTTCGGAGTATATCCATCTCATATACCCCAATACCTGAAAGGCATACGAATATCCTTTTGTCTTACGTGCCATTTCAAGGGCTTTTTCATCGCTAATTTCAAATACTGACCGGTACGAATCTGCTATTGCACCAATATTTAATGACGTCATTTCTATTCTTGGCGTTCTATACAGGAATGTCAATGTTTTTTCATTTTGCAACTCAAGAATGTTTTCATAAATTCCTGTCATTAATAGGGAAATGGGATAACCCTCAGTTATAAAAATTGTAAAAGCCGAGCAAAATGCACGCATTTGCTCACTATTTCCCACATCATCAATAGTCACCAATACTTTTTTATTCAATTTCTTTACTATTTTCAGCAACTGAATAATTGCGCTATCAACATCGGATATTTTATTTGATTTTTCGACAGATACTCCAATTCCCAGTATGGACAAGTCTATTTTCATTTCCATGATCATCGGCTTTAATAATGGCTCATCATACAAGCGAGCTGCTAGCGAAGTAAGCATATCCCGATTCACGTTCAATCCAATAACAAGCCAACTACTGTCTTTTCTAAACTCCTCTGCAACCGATGCCATCATTACCGTTTTCCCCGATCCTCTGATGCCAGACAGCATATATACAGGCGATGACGGATTTTCACTATTAAATGTATCAATGATCTCATCCATCTGCTGATATCTTGAAATAAATTGCTTAGGCTTTATTCCAAACGCTACAGTAAATGGATTCTTCCTCTTATCCATATAGAACTCCCCTTTTGCAAATACCTATCAGTATTGGATCAATGTGCTTTTATATTTCTTTATAGTTTGAAATTTCTTTTATATTTCTTTATATTCTGTATGTATTTTACCATATTTTTCACTCATGTTCAAGTTAAGACAATATATGCGTAGGGAAAACAACCATCAGTCTTGCAATACAACTCCCCGTCCTTTTTATTGACCACATTGGGGCCTGACCCCCTCCAATGAATCTATCGTCAGTACACCCTCAGGTGCCTGCATCTTTCTGCCGCGCAGATACAAACAGCAGCGCATCCCATAAGCTAATCCGCCTGCAATATCCGAGGTAAGAGAATCCCCGATCATCATACACTCCTCTGGCATCAGCGGTACATTTCTTTTTGCATTGATTTTTTCAAATGCATAATCAAAAAAGGCTTTTGCCGGCTTTGCTGCGCCTACTTTCTCGGAAATAAACACATCATCAAAGAGCTCATACATCCCTGCGATCTGCAGACGATGAATCTGCTGCTCGAATGGTCCGTTGCTGGCCGCATAGAGCAGATATTTTCCCTTTAGCGAAGTGAGAAGCTCACGTGCGCCCGGTTCCGGGATCGCGCTGTCATAGAGTGCACTGCGAAAATAGGTTTCGAAGGTCGGCCCGTCAAAGGTAATCCCCAGCACCTCAAATACCTGATTCCAGCGGATCCTCGTCAGCTCCTCAAAGGAAATCGAGCCATCCTCGATGCGGCGCCACAGCCCGTTATTTACCCTGGTAAACTCATCAAACATCCACGGTTCATAGCTTTTCAAGCCAAAATGCGAAAATCCCTCCTGCATCGTGTGTCTGACATACTCATCAAAGCTAAGCAGCGTATTGTCTATATCAAAAAAAAACGCCTGCAGCATCATATATCTTACTCTCCTTTTTTCTTAAAATCTAATGTCTGCCCGAAGGTTTAACTAAAGCTTTTTGCCTTCTGCAAATGCTTCGAGCTGTCCTACGCGGCTATCTCTTTTATTTATCGACTTTTATGTCGAATTTATTTAAGGTTAAAAAATCCATCGGTTTGAAATTGCAAAATCACATAGATTAGGATATCATGTAACTGTCTGTTTAGGACAGGCCAAAGCCTTTGCTGCTGAGGGCGTATGAAAAATATTCAGGAGTGCAAAATTATGATTAGTAAACGACTACGTATTGGGTGTATATGCGCAGCAGCCTTTACATGCATACTGCTGTCTGCCAATAAAAGCTATGCAACAGAAATTGATAATGTAAGCGAAGGTGCTATCACGGAGGATGAAAAGGACAATGAAGATGATGGCACAATCTCTGAGGATGACCAGGGCAATGTAGATGATGGCGGAATTGATCCGGTTTTACCGGGAAAGATAAAGAACTTAAAAACCACGGCACTTTCCTCAAAAAAGGTAGAGCTTTCATGGGATGCATCTGATGGCTGCATTGCATATAAGGTTTACAAAAGGAATAACAGAGGCACTTATAAAGAAATTGCAGAGGTGACCAAAAACCATGCCAGGCTTTCGGTTGATGCCGGAAAAAGCTATACCTTCAAGGTCACCGGCATATATGAGATCGATGGATGCCAGAGGCAGACTAAGGGCAGGGAGATTGATTTTTATGGCGGCGAGATTGTAAATATTTCCGGAACGAAATATACATATAAGGAAATGAAAGCAGATATCAAGGCGCTAAGTGAGAAGTACAGCAACTACGTAAGCTTCGAAGCCATCGGTACGACGAGCGGTGGCAGAGAAATTTACGATGTGATACTTGGAATTCCAAACGCTACTAAGACGCTGCTTGTCGTATGTACCCTGCACGCAAGAGAATATGTAGCAACGGTAAATGCCATGAAGCAGGTGGAGTACTATCTGAAAAACTACAATCATAAAATCGACGACGTAAAGCCTGCTGATGTATTTGATACGTGCAACGTGCACTACGTGATGATGGCAAATCCGGACGGAGTGACATATTCGCAGAATGTTGATGCTAGGTGGAAGGCAAATGGACGAGGCGTTAATCTTAACTTGAATTTTCCGTTTGCTTTCCGTAAAGAAGCAACGACGAGCAGTGGTAC
>CAVAON010000188.1:0-3154 GCA_963590215.1 Anaerovoracaceae bacterium
GAGCATACTGGAGGACAGATATGACAGTGAGTATACAGGCAAGAAGAAAGTTAATACGGAGAAATATATCGAAGAAAGAATAAAATACTTCAAGAACAGAAAAAGCTATTCACTTTCAGAGCTTGATAATGTCTTTGAAGATAATTCCGTTACTTCTTATTTTAGTGGAGAACCTTTAAGGCAGGCTGTCGTTGATATGGCTGATTCATACAAAGCTATAGAGGGACTTATAAACACTGATTATCCGTCAGACAGGAAACTGCAGAAAGACAGTCATAATATTGAACTTATTAAACGCTATCTTGATGTATGCAAAGGTTTCGGTAGATTTATTCAGCCACTGTTGGGTGATGGTAAAGAAAGTGAAAAGGATGCAGTTTTTTATGGTGAATTTGCACCTGCATGGGAGTCTTTTGACAGCATTACCCCTTTGTACAACAAAGTAAGAAATTATATGACCAAGAAGCCTTACTCGACAGAGAAAATAAAGCTTAATTTTGGAAATTCGACATTGCTTGATGGGTGGGATATTAACAAAGAAGAAGCAAATACAGCAGTTATATTCATCAAAGGCAATAACTATTATCTCGGCATAATGGATAAGAAAAACAACAAGATATTCAGGGCTGTGAAAGAAGTAGCGGATGATGAACCATATTACAGAAAGATGGAGTATAAGCTGCTGCCGGGGGCAAATAAAATGTTGCCCAAAGTGTTTTTTGCAAAATCAAATATAGAGTTCTTTAACCCAAGTGATAAAGTGATTTCAGATTATAAGGCTGGCAGGCATAAAAAAGGGGAAGATTTCGACATTAAAGCCTGTCATAATATAATTGATTTTTTTAAGGAATCAATAGAAAAACACGAGGAGTGGAGACAGTTTGGGTTTGAATTTTCGTCTACAGAAACTTATAAGGATATAAGCGACTTCTATAGAGAAGTGGAAGCACAAGGCTATAAAATAACTTTTAAAAACATATCTGAAAAATATATAGATGAGTTGGTTGATGAGGGTAAGCTATATTTGTTTAAAATATGGAACAAGGACTTTTCTCCATGCAGTAAAGGTACTCCTAACCTGCATACACTTTATTGGAAGATGCTTTTTGATGAGAGGAATCTTCGCAATGTAGTATATAAGCTGAACGGCGAAGCGGAAGTGTTCTTTAGGAAAGCCAGCATAGACGAAAAAGACATAATAAGACATGAAGCGAATAAACCGATTAAAAACAAAAATGAACTGAACGATAAAAGGGAGAGAGCTTTTGATTATGACCTTATTAAGGACCGCAGATATACTGTTGACAAATTTCAGTTCCATGTACCGATTACATTAAATTTTAAAGCGACAGGCAGAGCCAATGTTGACAGAGAGGCAAGAGAATATATAAAAGGGTCGAGGGATCTGCATATAATAGGTATAGACAGAGGGGAGAGGCATCTGCTGTACCTGACTGTAATTGATATGGAGGGAAGTATCGTAGAGCAGTATTCTCTGAACGAAATAGTCAATGAATATAACGGAAAGCAGCACTGTATAAATTATCATGATCTGCTTGACAAACGTGAAAAGGAGATGGTTCATGCCAGAAAAGAATGGCAGACGATTGAAACCATAAAAGAACTTAAAGAAGGATATATCAGTCAGGTTATATATAAGATTTCACAGCTTATGGTTAAATACAATGCGATACTTGTTTTAGAGAATCTAAACAGCGGCTTTATAAACAGCCGTAAAAAAATAGAGAAGCAGGTATATCAGAAATTTGAAAAGATGATGATAGATAAGCTTAATTACCTTGTTGATAAAAAGCTTGACCCCGAAGAAAAAGGTGGGGTACTGAAAGCATATCAGCTTACAAATAAATTTGAGAGCTTTAAAAAAATAGGTAAGCAAAGCGGTATGATGTTTTACGTTCCTGCATGGAATACAAGCAAAATAGACCCTTGCACAGGTTTTGTTAACTTGTTTGAACATAAGCATCTGAAATACAGCAGTGTTAATGCAGCTGTAGATTTCTGGAGTAAATTTGAATCTATAGTATATGATGATGACAGAAAATATTTTAAATTTAGCTTTGACTACAGTAAATTTACAGGCAAAGCAGAGGGTACAAAAACTAAATGGACAGTATGTTCCATAGGCGAGAGAATTATTAATTTCAGAAATCCTGATAATAGCAACATGTGGGACAGTAAAACTGTTAATCCTACAGACGAAATTATAGAGCTTTGCGGCAAATATGATATTGACTATAGAGCTAAAGATTTAAAAACAGATTTTGCCGCAGTCATGGATAAAAAATTCCACGAAGAATTGCTCAGACTTTTCAGATTGGTATTGCAGATGCGTAATAGCGTAACAGGCACAGAGATTGATTATATGATTTCACCTGTGGCAAATGATGAGGGAATATTCTATGACAGCCGGAGCTGCGGAGAAAATATGCCGGAAAACGCAGATGCTAATGGTGCCTATAATATAGCAAGAAAAGGGTTATGGCTGGTTAACAGGATAAAAGAAACAGAAGACTCAAAACTTATGAATGCGGATTTGAACATAAGCAACAAAGAATGGCTTAATTTTGCACAGAAAAATGTAATTAGATAAATGGAAGAACTTATAAGGATCACATTGCTGAATGATTTTATTTATTGTCCTGTTTCCATATACTTTCACAATCTGTATGGAAACATGGACACTATGATATATCAGGGCAAGAAACAGCTTGATGGTAAAGCAGCACATAAAACCGTAGATACTAATAGTGCGTCAACAAGCAAAGACGTAGTGACAGGACTTGATGTGTTTTCATCAAAATATGGCCTTGTAGGAAAAATCGACTATTATGATGCAAAAAAACGGACGCTTATTGAACGCAAGAAAAAAATAAAAACCATTTATGACGGATATGTTTTCCAGTTGTATGGGCAGTATTTTGCAATGATTGAAATGGGATATGATATAGATAGGCTGGAGCTGTACAGCATGGATGATAACAAAAAGTATAATGTTTTATTGCCCGAAGAAGATTTTGAAATGCTACTAAAATTTGAGAAAGTGATAGAAAATATAAATGAATTTGATGTAGAGGCATTTTCACAAAACAACAGGGATAAATGTTTGAACTGTATTTATGAGCCTGCATGTGAC
>CAVAON010000189.1:0-3151 GCA_963590215.1 Anaerovoracaceae bacterium
ACGAAGTTTACAGAAATGCGGAAATCCCTTTATTTATGCGGATTTTCAAGTGAAAACGTAAAATTAACAAAAAAATTTAAAATTAGAAGAACTAACGCAAAAACACAATATACAGTACATATTCTAACCTTGTTAAACTATATATCGATTTTGAAGTACAAGATGTATAATATGTATAGCTTCTATCGTGTTGACATTGCAAATTATCTGTGCTATGTTCATGCTATGTAATTCTAGTTACCAACACTAATAGGAGGTGTTTCTATGATTCAGTATGAAAAGAATGCATATGATGCAATGCTTGGCAACATTACTGAAAGTACAATAGAAATGGCAGTTGCTTGCATGTCACAATGTACTGGCTGCATGTGTAATTGTCGTTGCTCTTGCTCTGGTGGTATTATTGCTGATGTAGAATGGGAGGTAATGTAAGATGAGTGCAAATTCTGTAGATTATGCAAAACTGTTTGGAACAATTTGCGATGAGGCCGTTGTAATGGCAAGATGTGCTTGCGTAGCTTGCAATTCTTGTACCTGTGCTTGTTCTTGCCGTAACATTCCAGAAGATACAGATTTAATCGAATGGTAAGATAAAAACAAGACGGAGGAAATACAATGGTAAAGTTCTCTCGATATACTCATGTGTTTGAGCTGGGTGATGCAGTTGCATTGTATCATTCATTGAGAATGAAACCGGTGTATTTAAACAGGAAATCCTATGAGGACTTGCAGGCGTGGCTTGCAGGTCCTTCTTGTTTTTCGCTGGAAGAAGCACCGGAAAGTATAAAGAATGAAATTAATGAATTGGCAAAATATAAAATCCTCACCAAATCTGATGATGAGGATGATAAAGTATTAGCTTTCGTCAGATCTAAAATTCCTGCTCCAGCAATAAATGTTTGCTATATGATTACCAGTGAACAGTGCAATTTGGCGTGCAAGTACTGTTTCTTGGGCAATAATGATGCCTCAAAGAGAAATAATTTTTCTCTGGAGAATATGTCCAAGGAAACCGCAAGCAAAGCAATAACATTTTTTGTTGATCAGATTAAAAAGTCAGGTCTGGATACAGAAAATAATAAACCGGTGATTATCTTTTATGGAGGAGAACCATTAGTAAACTACGACACATTGGTTTATGTGGCTGAAACTGTCAACAAGATGAGAGAAACAGAGCCATGCGTTAAGAATCTTGAAATGTCGATGGTTTCAAATGGATTGCTTTTGACGGAAGAACGTGCTCTTAAGCTAAAGGAGTTAGGTGTTTCCATTGCTATATCAGTGGATGGCTTTACTGAAGAAGCTAACAGTATGCGCGTTGATGTGGCAGGGCATAATGTCTTTTCACGGATTCTAAAAACACTGGATATGTGTAAGAGGATAGGTGTAGATGTATCTCTTTCGGTAACTCTTAGTGAAGAAACTATAAAAGATACAAAGGATATACTTCGCCTTGTTGATAACTACGGCATCAAATCTTTTGGCTTTAATATTATGATGTCTGATGAGAATTTTGTTGTACCTCAGGAATATAATGAAGCTGCTGCACAGTTTATCATAGATGAATTTGTAGAACTTCGGAAACGAGGAATCTATGAAGATCGTATTATGAGAAAACTCAAAGCATTTACAAAAGCGCAGGTTTATTTTTCAGACTGCGCTGCAACAAGCGGAGGGCAGATTGTTGTGGCTCCCGGTGGACGCGTAGGTATTTGCCATGGCTGTCTGCATAATAAGCAGTACTTTATTACAACCGTCGATGATACGGAATTTGATGCCACAAAGGATCCGTTGTTCGTTGAGTGGTCTCAGTTGACGCCTGTAAATAAAGACGAATGTCAAGACTGCCCGGCTTTAGGCATCTGCGGAGGTGGATGTCCTATAAATGCAATGCACCTAAAAGAGGGAAATACTATCCATTCACTGGATGAAAGATTCTGTATTCATTCGAAAAAAACTTTGGAATTTTTGATTCAAGATTTGTATAGGGTAATTTCAGAAAGTGGGAACTAAATGAAGGATGATATCATTCTGGAAGGAATAGAAACAAATAATCTCAAGGGCATTGATGTCACATTAGTGAAGAATGCAATAAACTTGGTTATAGGTCCCTCCGGTAGTGGAAAATCATCTCTTGCCTACGATACTGTTGCACAGATTGGCCAGCATGAATTCATGTCGATGTTTGCGGATAATGTATCTGAACCAACATATCGGGTGAGAGCATTTTCCAATATGGTTGCGGCCGTCCCTATTAAGCATAATAATAATCTTAGATCAACCATTGGAACATATTTTGGACTGAATAGAAGCATTGGCCTGATATATGCCGCGGTTCTGGGCGTGTCCGAGGATGTTTTTGTACTGAATAAAGAAAGTAATTTATGCCCAGAGTGCCATGGCTTAGGAACTCGTAGTGCTTTGGACGAGAATCGTATTATTGATTATGGAACACCATTAGAAAAGAATCCTTTTAAGTGTTGGAATAAATATAAGGATTTTTATTCTCAAATCATTGAAGCGTATTGTGATAGTGAGGGTATAGACAGCAGCAAAACTTTTAGGGATCTTTCCGAAGCAGAAAAAAAGAAGATACTATACGGCGAAAGCTCGGAAAAATATTCTATTAGATACAAAAAGACAAATATGTTTTCCAGGAGAACAAGCAAATACTACGGAGTGATGACCGGTACACCGATGCTGACAAATCATTCCATTGGGAAGCAGTTCTATTCGGAAAAAGAATGCCCTTGCTGTAGGGGGAAGAAATACTCAAAGGATCTGGAGCAATACAAGGTGATGGACCTTTCAATAGGCGAATTTATGTCCACGCCATTTGCTGAGTTAATTGAAATTATTAATAAGCTACAAGACGAAATTAGTGATGGCAGATTAGCATTTACCTTGAATATCCTCAGAAATTTTGTGCAGAAGACGATTGAACTTAACCTTGGGCATCTGTTTTTTAATCGCGCTATTCCAACACTTTCAGGCGGTGAACTTCAAAGGCTTCGAATGGTTCAGGTTTTTAATACACAGTTGACGGATCTGATCATTGTGCTTGATGAACCGCTGGCAGGACTGTCTGGCAAAGAAAAAGATTATGTATATCATAATGTGCTGCAACTGTCAAAAAAGCATACGGTAGTAG
>CAVAON010000190.1:0-3128 GCA_963590215.1 Anaerovoracaceae bacterium
GGCTGCCTCTGTCTGCTCTGCTATGGCCTTCACTGTCTGTTCAGGCAAATTAACACTGGTAGTGGTGCCTGCTGCTGTTTCAGCTACAGCAGCAGAAGTCTCTATAACTACTTCCTCAGATTTGTTTGAAACAGCATCCTTTACTATAGCTTCTGCTTTGGTTGTATCTACCGTTGACTCTATAGTTTTAGCACCGTCTGTGGCCACAGTTGTTTTGCTCTCTACAGGGGCAGTTGTCGAAGCCGATGTGCCTGTAGCCTTATCCTTAGCCTTGTTTGTTATTTCGTTATCAGTTTTCTTTGAAACATATCTCAGCTTATCTATAATCCAGCTATCCTTTGCAGCTTCAGTCGTGCCCTCTTTATCAGAGAAGTATTTGCCACAATCGCGCTTACAAATATAGTACGCTGTATTTCCTGCCTCAGTATATGTTGCTGCTTTGGCTGCAACCAACTCCAAGTCATGTCCTAATTTATCAATCTTGCCATCACCTGTTTTCCAAGCTTCAATATCTTCAATTATGTGGTTCCCATTCACATCTGAAAAATACCCATCACAGCCTTCATTTGCGCATTTATAATATGCGTTCCATCCATCTTCAGTGCACGTTGCTGCTTTGCCGTCTTGTATTTCTAATTTATGCCCCTTCTTAGCAATTGTTTCAGCTTCAACAGTTGTGTCAGTTGTTCCATCTGTTTTAAATGCTTTACTGCATTCAGAGCACTTCTTGTATGCCTTGTTTCCCGCAGTTGTACATGTCTCTGCATTTGCAGAAACATCTATCAATGTATGTGATGCTTTTACCGTCCAAGTTGTAGCTTCATTTTCCGTCTTACTCTTGATGCAAGCTCCATCTTTCACATATGCGGATGGATTACTTGAAAATGTACCGCCAGTGATCACTTTTTTAGCATTTTCTCCTGTTTGTCCTTCCATCGATACCTTGACAGCACCAACACCTCCAGCACCGTTGAATATGCCACCATTGATGGTCAGTTCAGCGTAACTCTTTTCTGCGGCTTTCGGGTAAGGATTGTTATTGTTATTATAGATAGGATTGCCATCATTATTATATGTAGTGTATCCAATCTCTTCCGCAATACATTCGAGCAATCCATAACTTTGTTCACTAATAAATTTACCACCTGTGATGTTTACCTTCAACTTTTTTGTAGCTGTTTGGTCATCACTTGCGAGGCATATAGCTGCCCCTGAGTTTTTATTTGAGCCCTTCCAGCCTTTCGCCGGGTCATCACAAGGACCATTTGAAGTATATTCACCACCAGTGATGGTGAATTCACCTTGTCTTAATGGCAAAGCGTTACCTGTTGCTATTCCAGTACTTGTGTCAGTGCCCACTGCTCTGATAATACCAGCAAGATTCCATTTTGCATAGCCATCTGTATTTATACCAGAACTCTGAGAATAAATTTCTGATTTTTCACCAAGCGTAATCACAGGAATATTTCCGCTCGTTTCCGTAAGAGAATAGTCTGCATCAATACCAATGTTTACCGCATTAAGTGTGCCATTCACAGTAACATTAGCACCGTATTTATCGTTCATACTGGTATATGTAACTGCAACACATGTAGAAGCACTAATTGTAACTTTCTCTCCTATAATAAGGTTACTAAAATCCTCAGCTTCTGGATCGGTTGAGCCTACCACACATACGCCATACTTTTCAGAATTATTCGAGAGTGTGCCTTTTCCCGTCAGTTCGAGTGTTCCACCTTGAACAATGAAAGGATATCTTACTTTCAAAGTAAGAGTATGGTTGTTCATGTCAATAATCAAGGACTTATTATTTTTAAGCCAGACAATTTCAGTAACATCAAAATCTGATGTCAACTTAATATATGTCGGTTCTGTTGCGTTTGCTGTATTTACAGCGGCTTTAAGAGCATCGAATGAATTCACCTCAGTCCAATTAATCTGAGTGTTCGAACCCGTATCACCCCCTGCATACGCCATACTCGGCATAAAACATAATACCATGAGAATACTCATGATAATACACAATAATTTCTTTTTCATGTTTTCCCTCCTTAACCATAATTAATTTAATAAATAAAAGCAATAAATATAAAATAATTACCTTAGTAAAGTCATTTTATCACTCCCCGTTCACTTAAACAACACTTTTATTACAAAATAGCACTATGTTATGACGTTATCTGACAATAAAATATATGCAAAAGGAGATTTTGGATATATGGATGTACTGAAAAGATTAGATAATCTAATGAAAGCAAGAGGATGGAGTGACTACCGCCTGGCGCAGGAGTCAAAGCTCTCATCATCCACCATAGCGAATATAAGGAGGAGGAATACCGTTCCCTCAGTCATAACTCTTGAGTCCATATGTGATGCATTCGGCATTTCCTTAGCCCAGTTTTTTGCTGAAGATCAGACCTCTGTACATCTTACTCCCGAACAGAAGCAAATGTTTGATTCATGGGTTACACTTACGCCCAATCAGAAGAATATAGTCTGTAACATCATTTATGAGTTCTGCAAAAGGTAAATTCACCTTGAACAAGATGCTTACCACTCTTTTTTTCTACTATCCGCCCAGCTTCTTAAATATTCCCACCTTTTGCTTTTGCATCCCATATAGCACAAAACGAAGGCTATGCCTTCGCTTCATGCTGTGATTGATATTCAGTTATTTTATGTTAAGGTTGCCTTACAGCAAACTACATAACTCTATTTTTTCGGTTCTACCTTTTTGTATACGAAGAAGAATACTATCATAAGTATTGCACATACTGCTGTCAATATGTAAAGTCCTGTCTGAATTGCTCCAACAATCGCATCTACATTTGCATTTTCAAGTATGCCATCGAAATAGTCGCCTGATTCCCATGCATCTTCTGTTCCCCAGCCTTCATACCAAGGTTCAAAGAACAAAGCTATAACATTCATGATAGTCATCAGCATGAACAGAAATGCCATTCTCTTAGTATCTCCAACTGCAAGACCTGTCTTTTCATTTTTAGGGAATCTCGCAGGATCTTTTTTGGTAAGGCCGCCGTATTTCCTTCTCCAGAAGAAGTAAAGTACAGGTCCTGAAAGTATACCTACCATACCGCCGAGGTAGTAATCGGAACCGTTGATGAAGT
>CAVAON010000191.1:0-3105 GCA_963590215.1 Anaerovoracaceae bacterium
CATCTTGGATTCCCTTCTTTCCTACAGTGTCTCCGCCAGAGAAATCACTTGGTTTCTGTTGTTTAACTGTTATTTTCTGCCCTGATTTAAGGGTTATATCAATGTCACCACTTGCCGGTAATTCAATCCTCTCGATATAGTTCAGGATGCGGTCACGGTCGATAGTAGTGAAGTTACGAAGTTCAGCTATTGCAGATTTAATTTCGGCAATCTTATCAGTTACATAGGAAAAACTTAACTTATTGGATTCTTTGTCCTTGATGCTAACGGTAAGATTATCAATTTCATCTGTAATAGTGTTGATTTTTGACTTTATACGGTCCTTGGCTGCATCTGTAAGCCCTCCTTCTGCAAGCTGGTCAATCAGATTATCGATTTGCTTTTCCCTGGAAGTTTTCTGCTTCTTCAGACGGTCAATTTCATCCCCACTGTTTTGAGAAGCTTCTACACACTCAATGAGAATAGTCTCAAGAGAAGATAAGACCTCGCTCTGCTGTTCTACAATCTGTTTAAGGGCTATACGAGTGATTTCTTCCATATCAGCTTCATCAATACGACGGACTGGATTAGGACAATCCCCATGTCCTTTAATATGGTAGATAGGGTAAGTTTTCTTCCTATCCGCATAATCAAAGTGGTATGGCTTGCCACAGATAGGGCAAAAAATTTTGCCGGCATAGAGGTGTGTACCCTGGAACCTTGCCTGAGTAGTCGCCTTGTCCGGTTTTTCATAAATCGTGATTCTTGTCTTATGAATACGCTGAGCCATTTCAAAGAGGTCAAAATCAACAATTTGTAGATCAGGTCTTTCTACAAGAACCCACTGTTCTTTAGGTAAAGCAATACGTTTTGATTTAGTCTGTCCGGTACCAAGTTTGCTGGTTCTCTTATTTATATAGAAGTTACCAATATATCTCTCGTCCTGGATCATATTGGAAACTGAACGACTGCAAATGCTGATACCTTGCAGTTTAAGCATCCTCTCAATAGAAGCTGGGGTTCCGTTACGGTATACATATTCTTCAAAAATCATTCGGACAACTTCAGCCTGTTCTTCATTGATAGTTATGCTTTTATCTTCTTTATGCCAGTCGTAACCGAAAGAGCAGTCCTTAGCTGAAAGAATTTTATTTTTGCAACGGAGTTCCTGAGTCTTTTTGCCGCTTAAACTCTGTCTCATTACATACTGAGCATCTACTGCAAAGCTGATGCTGTGTAAGAGACCGGAGTTGATGTCCTCAAAATCGTGTACCTGATTATCTTCGAGAGTGAGTACGGTTGCACATTTCTCTCTCAAAAGGTTGGTTAAAACCAAAGAGTTGTATTCATCACGATTTAATCTCGATAATGCTTTGGTTATTATGAGGTCAAAGCCACCCTCTGTAAGTAACTGAACCATTTCCCCATATCGAGGTCGTGAAAAGTCATTCTTACCGGATATACCATCATCAATATAGGTATCAATAAGCTGAATGTTGGGGTGGTTAGAAATATAAGTCATGGCAAGATCTACCTGATTTGCACATGATTCTTTCTGCCCTTCATTATCAGTTGATACTCTGGCATATATGACTGCACGCACTGGCTCAGAACTGTTTGTATTTAGTTTTTCCCTTAGTTCCTGTGCATAGTTCAAATTGTTTACTCCTTTTCGTATTTCAAAAATCCTTCTTGTAACGAATATATGTCTAACTGGTGTTGTTCCCTGATTTTGCAGAAGTTTGCAGTTCTCCAGTGAACATCATTGAGGTTATGGACCAGAAGAAGGTCGTATTTGTCCTTGTTCTGAAGAAATTTCATAAGCCCAGGTTGTTCTCCGTCATTTTTGTGTTTGCTTTCATCAAAATATTGGTCAACAACAGTCCAGTTTGTTTTCTTATTTGTAAATAAAGTTAATATGTCATTGTGGACCGGAATAATTTCCTTCATTTCATTTACTGTACCGAAACGACAGCAATAAGTAGCAACCTTTAATGGTTTATCAAAGGGTGCATCTTCCCAACTAAAAGAGCCGTTTTCAATGGAATAAATAGGTATTCCCTTTTCTCGAAGCTCTTGCATTACACTCATACACTTCATGGTGTTTTTACTGATGTGGTAAAAGTCCTTGGTAATAAGTGCGTCAAACTGTTCTGCACACGACATAAAGCGGTCAAATTCAGGATGCTCGCATCTGAGAAGGCTTTTGTCGCAGAAAATTTCAACATCTGTATAACCAAGTGATGCTGCAAATTCTGTCAATCTATTCAGTTGTTTCTCATTAACGATTGGTCTTTTCTCAGATCCATCCGTGAAATGGTAAATGGCCGCTTTATTTGTCATTATGCTTTTTAAACTCCTTAATAATTTCCTTGACCGCTTCGTATGGGGTTGGATCATTTAATCCACATGCATCCTTGCGTTCAAGCATTTCTTCTTTAACTCTGCGATTGTGTCGCTGTTTCTCTCGATTTTTCATCTGATTCCTTTCAGGGCATAGTTAATAAATCTTTATTTATAACGGTGACATCCGATTTCCGGGAAACACCGGGTTCATAGAACCGATTATTAAGCTGCCTGAGGCTGATTTTTAATGGATTCGATTTTCTGTACTGCTTTGTCATAGATGTCTTTGTCAATGACGTTTGTACGGAGAAGATCGTTAAGCATTAAAATCTGTAATGAGATGTTTGCGTTTTCTCTCATGATGCTTTCCCCCTTTCCAAATATTCAACAAGTCTGTGCTTAGGTATCCTTAGTAATCTGCCGACCTTAATTCCAGTGATCTCACCTGACTTAATAAGATTTCTTACGGTCTTAGGTGTTATGCTGAGAATTTCAGCGACTTCATCCACACTGAGAACCGGTGGGTAGTTTTCCAAATATTCTTCCATGATTTAATCCTCCGTTATGGAATATTGATTACTTTGAGTTCTTACGAAGCACAAATATGTGCTTTTCATATACTCATTTTATCATCTTGAAAGAACTTGTCAAGCACAAATATGTGCTTTGAGTAAACTTTTTGTTCTTTTCAAGTCCTTTTATGTACTTTTCTTCTTTATGTAGGGGTGTTTTCGTGGTAGAATTGGCTTGTATATTGAAAATAAGCATCAGAAAGGATGA
>CAVAON010000192.1:0-3102 GCA_963590215.1 Anaerovoracaceae bacterium
ACAGTAAGAAACACTACCTTCGCTTTTTAAGATATTTAAACAGCTATTCAAAAACAGTCAAAGAAAGCCGTAAGAAGGCTCTTATCAGTTGCTGCCGGTATTTTAAGCACACCAAAAAGGTATATGCGAAAAAGGATTTTAACTACAATATTACGAACTCTTTTGTCGCGCATGATATTCTAAATAACTATCCTCTTAAAGAACGGTTTACAGATAGCAAAAACACTATTCTTGAGAATATTCCAACCTCCGGCTCCTACTATCAATCAGGACTTTATAAGGCGGCTATGTATACATATCTTGGAGAACTGGAAACAAAAATGGGGCTTGCGAATGGAATCATCATACGGGACCCTACTAAAGACATGCGAATGCTAAGTTTCTGTTATCATCTACCTTATCACCTGTTTGCCTATCTCGGAACTCCAAGATGGTTAATCCGCGGCAATATGCAAGATTTACTGCCTGAAAGCATCATGGACAACTGGATGCGTTACTGTGTGCAAAATGCTGACTATCTTTCAAGAATCATACGTGATATAGAACAGATACTTACAAAACTAAACTCTTTAAATGAAGGCTTCCCATTTCCGGAATGGCTTAACCGTTCAGAGCTTGCCGATTATTTAAAGCAGCTTGCTCAAAATGCTTCAGACATTGATTTTCTCACATTTGACGATATCATCTATATATATATTATTCATCAATTTGTGTGTTAAATAGTAATTCTAACATTTATGTTATTTTTCTTTACAAGACAATCATACAGGTTTATGATATCAACAGAAAAACACATGGAGGTAAATACAATGAAAATTTGGAGCACACCTGTTTTAGAAGAATTAAATATTACTGAGACAGCTCATGGTTGGACTGGATTTTACCGCGATGGCGGATATATCGGTGATGGTCATTTTAGTGGTCATCTTACCTGGGATAAGCCCGAAGGGCCCAAAAAGCCAGAAGAACCAGAAAATCCCGAAGAATTCTATAGCTAGTTCAAAAACCCGGTTCTCCGGGATTTTTTCTAAAATAATTCAAAAAGGCAACGGATTATTCTTCCGTTGCCTTTTTTTCTGCTATCTTTATCTCTCTGTTGCAATACTTCAAAATACTTTTCCTGTGCGTAATGATCACGCAGGTTGGTCTTGGCATCAGCTGCTGTAAGCCCTGAAGCACTGATAATTCCGTCGCTTCATCCAAAGAAGAAGTTGCCTCGTCCAATATCAGGAAGGGTGCTTTTCTTACGAAAGCACGGGCAATCGCAATTCTCTGAGCCTGTCCTTCCGATAAACCATGCCCCCTCTCGCCAATCACTGTATCAATCCCCTGAGGAAGCTCTGCTACGAAATCGTAAGCGGATGCCATTTTCAAAGCCTCTATCATTTCCTTCTCAGTAGCATTCAGATTTCCCATACGAATATTTTCCCGAATAGTACCACTGAAAAGAGTATTACCCTGCGGCACATAAGCTAAAAACTCCCTTGTTCCAGCATTCGCCGGAACGCTCTCACCTCTTTGGTTATAATATGTAATGTTGCCACTGTAATTGCTCATAAAGGACATCATCAGGCGAATCAGCGTAGTCTTTCCAATTCCTGATTCACCGATAATTGCCACAAACTCACCAGGTCTGACATCTAAGGAAGTGTCCTGCAGCACAGATTCTTCAGAATAACCAAAGGAAAGGTTTTCTACCTTTATACCAACCTTCTCCGGCGTGATTTTCTTTTCCAGCTTTTCTTCCTTTGGAATATTCTGTAGTTCCATCACACGACCCGCCGAGGTCAGAATCATGACCACTCTCGGAATCTGCTGTGCCAGTTGGAGAATTGGTGACTGAACCCTGTTTACCAGCGCCAGGAATACGGACATAGTACCATAGGTAATGGAGCCGTTGGCTATCTGAAACACGCCGTAGGAGAAAGCAGCAATATATCCAATCTGAAAGGTTATCGACATGGCAGTAGAACTGACCAGTCCCATTTTTGTTCTCCTAAACACCCAGTAAAACCTGTTTTCACGTAATTTTGTAAGCTTGTCAACTGAGTACTCCTCATTGGCAAAAGCCTTGACAATCAGAAGATTTGCAAGACTTTCCTGAAGAAAGGAACGATAGGCGGCTTCCGACTCCTGCACCTTTATCTGTAATACGCGCAGCTTCTTTCCAAGCCACCAGGACATGATTCCGGCTACAGGTGTTACCAACAGTGCTAAGAATGCCAGGATCGGTGAATAGCTGAACAAAGTAAAAAACACCATTATCAGTTCAATAATCAGCAAAATAATATTTGGAATGGTACCGATAATTCCGTCTGCTATGTTTCCGGCATCACTTGTCAGCCTTGTCATCAAATCTCCTGTATGGTATTTCTTTACATCCATCCAGTGAGACTGAATAATTTTGTCATAAATCTGCTTTCTGATTCCAAAGGAAAATTTCTCTGTAAGCATTGTGGATAACAAAGTCGACACAACGTTCATCGCCTGCATTCCAAGCATCAGCACCAGGTAAACAACAAGCAGCCTGATGAATCCGTTTCCGAAGGATGCATTGTCAATAATGATTTTGGAAATTTGTACCATGACAAGTGACGCAACCGTACTGATAATGCTTATAAGCATCATCAATGCAACACGTCCGACATAAGGTTTTGAATAGGAAAAAAGCCATCTTGCATATCTGGTCTGATTGTCCCTGTCCTTCCATAGCCCTTTAATCTTCTTCAACACTTCCGTCTGCCCTCACTCAGTCAATAAAATCGTAGGACTTCATCTTCTCCAGAAAATCCATAACGGAAGTCTCACACTCTTCCCGTTCCACTTCATACTCGCCTAAGAGCTTTTCGATAATACAGTTTGGGGTAATTTCCTCCTGAAGCATATCCCAGATATCATTTCCGACACCCTTAATTAAAAAATATTTTCCTGTCTCGAAGTCAATCATTACCTTTTCCCCTGAAAGATCCGTCACATTCAACTTTTTCTTTATCGTAATTGCCTTGTTTTTGTCCATTTTTATTCCCCCTCGAATATATATTATAATGTGCAATTCGCTTCGCTACGGCTCTACTAAAAGCGGCACTACGTGCCTTACGAGGT
>CAVAON010000193.1:0-496 GCA_963590215.1 Anaerovoracaceae bacterium
CTGCTTCTGCAGCGGCCATGGACAAGATTATTGCAAAGGAATTATTTATGCAGGCTGGCATACCTGTTTGTCCTTATGTCGCAGTATATGCATCCGACCTTGATGAAAGGATGGATGATATTATCTCCGAAATTGACAGCAAGCTGCCATATCCGATTTATGTAAAGCCAGCAAATCAAGGCTCGAGTGTTGGGATTTCAAAGGTAGAGGAAAAGTCGGAGCTAGAGAAGGCACTTAGATATGCTGCAGAGTATGACAAGAGGATTCTTGTGGAGCAGGGCATCAATTGCAGAGAAATTGAGACTGCTGTTCTCGGAAATAGGGATGTGAAGACTACATTTCCTGGAGAGATTGTGGCTACTGAAGATTTTTATGATTATGAAGCAAAGTATGTGGATGACGGCAAACCAAAGATGAAGATTCCGGCTGACATTCCAGAAGAAGTGGCTGACACTATCAGAGCATATGCTGCAAAGGGCTTCAGCGCACTGGATGG
>CAVAON010000193.1:506-1421 GCA_963590215.1 Anaerovoracaceae bacterium
AGATGCGATTTCTTCATTGACAAGGATACGGGAAGTATTTATTTAAATGAGATAAATACTATACCTGGATTCACAGCATTCAGCATGTTTCCATTGTTGTGGGAAAATATGGGGATTTCATATACGGAGCAGATTGAAAGGATTATAGAGCTTGGATATGAAAGATATAATTCTAAAAATTAAGACTAGACAGATAGACAAAAATGACGAGCTGTCGGAAGACATGATAGAGTTCATAACCGAAGGCAGAGCTTACAAGAAAAATGACACTACATATTATGTCTACGAGGAGACGGAAATGTCCGGAATGGCGGGCGTGACCACGACTCTCAGAGTAAGCAGCAAGGGCAGCGTCAAGATGAAGCGTTATGGTCATGATGTCATGATGGATACTGTTATGGAATTCGAAAGGGGCAGACACTTTTACAGCATGTATGAAACTCCGTATGGAAGCTTTCAGATGGAGATTCTGACAAATAAAGTGGTGAATGACATAAAAAGTGAAAGCATGACAGGCAGTTTATTTATAGATTATGAGATGTCACTGAAGGGATTATCAGAAGCTAGGAACCTCCTAAATATTGAGGTGACAGAGGCGTTGCACGGTGTGTGAAAAATACCGGCATTGACTGACGCGAAAGGAAAGAATTATGAAAGGGATTAAGAAAGTATTAAATCACATCTTTATCGATGGACTGTCGGGGATGGCAAGCGGCCTTTTTGCCACCCTTATCATTGGAACTATTTTAGCTCAGATAGGCGATTTCGTACCAGGAACCGCTGGAAACTTTATCGGACTTGTAGCATCTGCAACAAAAGCAATCACTGGTGCCGGAATAGGCGTTGGTGTTGCATGTAAGTTCAAGTGTGATCCACTTGTCACAGTATCTGCAGCATCTGCAGGTATGGTAGGTG
>CAVAON010000193.1:1431-3096 GCA_963590215.1 Anaerovoracaceae bacterium
ACAGGACTTGATATCATCGTTACTCCTATATGTGCGATAGCATCAGGGTCGATAGTAGGTCTTATCGTGGGACCTCCATGCTCTAGGATTCTGACAGCTCTTGGACAGATTATCATATGGGCTACAGAGCAGCAGCCATTCCTTATGGGCATCGTAGTTTCGGCAGTTATGGGTATCGTACTCACGCTTCCGATCAGCTCTGCAGCGCTTGGCATAATTCTTGGCCTTACAGGTATCTCGGCAGGGGCAGCTACTGTAGGATGTGCTGCAAATATGGTAGGTTTTGCTGTTGCCAGCTTCAAGGAAAATGGCTGGGGAGGCCTGATCTCTCAGGGTGTAGGAACTTCGATGATACAGGTTCCAAATATTATGAAAAGACCTGCTATTTGGCTTCCTGCGATACTTGCAAGTGTGGTTCTTGGTCCCGTGAGCACATGTGCACTCGGACTCACAAACAATGCAGTAGGCTGCGGCATGGGTACCTCGGGTCTTGTAGGACCTATCACTATGTACCAAACTATGGTTGAGGCAGGTGCTTCTCCAACTGTAGTCCTTATAGAGATTATCGTGATGCTCTTTGTGGCGCCAGGCATACTTTCATGGTTCTTTGGAAAGATTCTGCGTAAGTGGGGATGGATCCGTGAAAATGACATGAAGCTTGAGCTGTAAGATTGGTTCTTGATTTAAGCTTGCTTCTTGATTTGGAATAGCTTTTTGCTTAGGAATAGATTCCAGATTTAGGCGTGCTTCTTGCTTAGGAATAGATTCCTGATTTAGGCTTTCTACTTGCTTAGGAATAGATTCCAAATTTGGGATTGCTTCTTGATTTGGGATTGCTACTTGCTTAGGAATAGATTCCTAATTTAGGCGTGCTTCTTGCTTAGGAATAGATTCCTGATTTAGGCTTGATTCTTGGCTTTGACTTGAGCGAGTCTAGTATATATTTATTTGATGCAGTTGTGGATATTTGGATATATCTGCTTGATTTTTGCTTTGGGCGAGAGCTTCGCTGGCAAGATTGATTTTACGACAAGTGAGAGCTTCAGCAGTAAAATCGATTTTGTTTCAGGCGAGGCTCTGCTCACGAAAAGGAGGACTGGTAAATGGCAAAAAATGAGCTTATCCGGCTCAGCGGTATCGTAAAAAAATATGATGATGAGATCATACTGAGTTCGATTGATCTATCTGTTAATGATGGAGAGTTCGTGACGCTCCTTGGGCCGTCAGGCTGCGGGAAGACTACGACACTCAGGATCATTGGTGGCTTTGAAAAGCCTGATGAGGGGGACGTTTATTTCAATTCACAGCGTATAAATGATGTCCCTCCAAACAAGAGAAATATCAATACAGTATTTCAGAAATATGCATTATTTCCTCACATGAATGTCGAGCAAAATATCGGATTTGGACTTAATATCCGAAAAAAAGACAAAAAAGAGATTGAGATGCGTGTGGAAGAAATGCTGGAGCTTGTAAACCTTAAGGGGTTCGGCAAACGATCTGTTGCGTCGCTTTCAGGCGGACAACAGCAGAGAGTTGCCATCGCACGAGCGATAATCCAGCAGCCTAAGCTGCTGCTGCTCGATGAGCCTCTCGGAGCTTTAGATCTCAAGCTGCGCAAGGAGATGCAGATTGAGCTTAAGAAGCTTCACGAGACGCTTGGTA
>CAVAON010000194.1:0-2511 GCA_963590215.1 Anaerovoracaceae bacterium
GCGCAGGCATGATGTTGCAGCCTATTTCGGCTAATGCAAATGAAATCGGAATGGCAATCAATCCTACAGAAGGCTTTGATCCAGACAATGTGGCAGAAGCTGAACCGGTTGAAGAAACCTACATTGCAGATGAAGAGCTTGAGGCAGCAGGTGATGCATGTGCTACTGCTTTAAAGGAAACTGCAGATGTTTTAAAGGTTGCAGCTGATATGAACAAAGCAGGTGACATCAGTGAGAACCTTTTTGATACAATAAGTGATAATGAGGCAGAGGCTTATAAAAATTGTGAAGCTGCAGTGAGCGACGTTAAAGAAGCTACGGACTGGGCAGTTTCAGCTAACGACGCTTTGGAAGAAGAAAAGAAAGAAGCAGAAACCGTTTCAGAGAAGGTAGAAGAGGCTATTGAAACAGTTTCAGGCGCTGATGCAATTGTTGAAGGAACAGAAGCTATAATTGATGAAGATACAAAAGCAATCGCGAATGCAACTACAATTTCAGACGCACAGTCTGCATATACAGAAATTACAGAAGTTTATAATGAAGCAGCTGAGGCTTTAGATGAAAAGGCTTCCAAGCTTAGTGAAATAGAAGCTGAATATGATGCAGCATTAAAGGCTTATGAAACAGCGAGAAATACGTTTACAGCAGCTGTTAAGAGTGCTGACGATAATCTTGATGAAGCTAAGGAAAAATTAGATAAGGCTTCTTCTGATTTAACTACCATCAAGGCTAAAGTTGAAGAAGCCAAGAAGGAAGTTGATGAAGCTACAGCAGGTGCTTTGGATATACTTGCCAAGCAGGAGCTCTGTGAAGAAGATACAGGTTTAGTATGGGCCAATGAAGATAAATTAATGATCTCCATCCTTGAAAACTATATTGCAACTGACTCAACAGCCGAGAAAGTAAAGGGCGTAGGCAACAATGATTACAATTACTTCAAGGTTACTGATAAAGAAGGTAATGTTTCCTACTACGACTTCAAGATGGATGGCGCTTCCAAGGATGAAATCGTTATCTACACTGTATCAGAGGATGAAGTTGAAGCTGACAAATATCTTAAGGAAAACGGCTTAGATGCTGAAAAGGTTTATACATACTTTATTGGTGAAGAAAAGCACTATGTAGCAGCTTCTGAAATTGAAAAGGGTAATACTGGTGCTCTTGAAATTGCTAAAGTCGATGGTAAGAACTATGTTATTAACGGTGAAACCGGTGAAGCATATGAAGTTTACAATTTCGATACAACTGATAGCACATTAGATTCCGATAACATTCATGAGGATATTAAGTCAGAAGAAGCTGATGCTTATCATTATGAACTTGATTCAACCGGCAATGTAATTAAGGTATTCACAAACAACGTTGAAACAATTACTTACGAAAAGACAGCTTCAGAATCAGAATATAACTTCCTTAGTGAAAGAGAAGCCAACGAGGCAATGAAGAGTGCCGAAACTAATGAAGGCGTAGATAAGGTTGTTAGTGAAGCTACTGAGTCAGAGACTTTCTATACTGCTGATGGTACTTATACAGAATCCTTCAGTAAAGCATTTGATGCTGAGATTAAGAGATTTTCACTTGTAGAATTTATTGATACACACGGAACTTGGAAAGTTTGGAAATGGACCTTTAATGAGGAAAACTGCAAAAACAAGAACTATAAGGAATATCAGAACAAAAATGATGATGCAATATTAGATGCAGGCTATACCATTGACGGCTGGTCTATGGAAAATGAAAATGCCCTTTATGGAGCTCTTACAGATGTCTATGGTCATCAGAAGGTTTGGGGAACAGCTGATTATCATGCGGCAGCCCAGGCTGTTTCTGGTGTTGAGAAGGAAAGCTATGAGGAAGCAGTTGAAGCCTGGAATGAGTTAGTGGCTAAGGCATCCAAGAACGATGGCATAAACGGTATATCCGGTTCTACAAACAAAGGTTATACCACAAGCTTTGAGGTTTCAAAAGAAACAAGATTTAAATTTATCTTAGCATATCTTACAAAGGCTTCTGATGAAACTGCAGAGCAGGTAATGTCAAAGATTGACGTTGAAGAATGTGCAATTTCAGAAAACGCAGTTGAAATTGATGCAAACTACAATGTCGGCAATATCTTACTTGATGAAAATGATGACGAAGATTTTGCAGCATTCCTTGAAGAAAAGCAGAAGTTATACAATGATTATGTTGCTCTTCTTAACGAAACAGTATCAGCTAATGATGCTGTAACAGATGCTAAGGATAAGGTTCTGGCTGCTGAAGATGCTCTTGATGGTGTTGTTTTGGAAGAAGGACAGAGCTTTGAAGATTTCCAGAAAAAAATCAGAGAATTACAGTTAAAGCTTGATAATGCCAGGACAGAACTTAAAGAAGCAGAAGAAAAGTTGGATAACTTAGGTGAAAAGGTTGAAGAAGCAGCATCTGAACTTGCGGCTGCCATCGAAAGACTTACACCTGTACCTGCAGCTGAAGCTCCTGCAGCAGTAGTAGAAATTGAAGAAACAGTTACAC
>CAVAON010000194.1:2554-3085 GCA_963590215.1 Anaerovoracaceae bacterium
CCTTTAGCAATTGCTCCGGTAGCTGCAACAGTAGTTGCACCTGCACCCGTAGAAGTTGTTGAAGAAGAAATCGCTGAAGAAGCTTTAGAAGCTGAAACAGTTGAAATTATTGAAGAAGCTACTCCTGAAGCAGCTCCTGAAATAGAAACAGTTGCTATTGCTGAAGAGGATGTTCCGGAAGCAGACGTTATTGAAGACCAGGCTAAGATGAGCTGGTGGTGGTTGCTCATTGTATTAGTTCTTGGCACCACAGGCGCAGAACTTTACAGAAGACATCAGGTTAAGAAAAACGCAGCTAAGGTTGAGACCACTTCTGAAGACAATTAATTAAAACAGCAAATTAAGATATAAACCCTTTCAAAAAGCCCCAGGGACTCTGTCCCAGGGGCTTTTATCTTGCGCTTGAAATATGTACGTATTTGCGTTATAATGGAAACGGAATTTGGAAATTGAGTTTCCAAAACGGAGGGTTACAAATGAAGTATGATTGCATAATTATCGGGGCCGGGGTAACGGGCTCCTCTATTGCAA
>CAVAON010000195.1:0-3046 GCA_963590215.1 Anaerovoracaceae bacterium
GGGATAGAGTAAAACTTGCAGAAAAAGAATTTTTTGCAACACGTAAACCAGAAATTGCAGAAGCAAAGAATAAGGCTACCCGCGATAAGATGATTCAGGCTCTGGCAAAAAGTGATATTCAATTTGAACGTGAATTATATTCTTTGTTCATTAATGCTTCTCATGCCGCAGATTCTACAAGTGCTTTTGTTCATTACAACGAAAAAACATATAAAGATTGCCGCTACCAGCTTACAGGTTGTGGTGATGTAAATATGTATGCATTGTTTGCAGAACTTATATACCAACTCAAAGATACCTATGGAACTGCAGGCTTTATAGTACCATCTGGAATAAGTACAGATGATGGAACAAAAGCATATTTTGGAACCATTGCTACAAGTGGTTTACTAAAGTCTCTTTATGATTTTGAAAACCGAGATGGTATTTTCCCTAATGTTCATAGAAGTTTTAAATTCTGTTTGATTACTCTTGCGCCAAAAGATGGATTAAGCGATTTCTGCTTCTTTCTTCATAATATGCAGGAATTGGAAGATAAAAGAAGGCATTTTACGATGCTTCCTGAAGATTTTGATTTACTTAATCCTAACACACATACTTGTCCTGTATTCAGAAGCGCTGAAGATGCAAAATTTGCTAAAAAGATTTATACAAAAGCTGGAGTATTCATTAAAGAAGCAAAATCAAATAAAGAAGAAGATATTAATCCTTGGGGTATCTCTTTTAAACAAATGTACAATATGACAACTGCCAGTAATTATTTTGAGAAGAAAAGTGGGAAATCAAAAGATGGAAGAGAACTTCTGCCATTATATGAAGCAAAAATGATGCATCAATTTGATCATAGATGGTGTAGTTTTAAGGATGGTAAACCTTTTGATGTATGCTTAGAAGATAAAGCTGATGTAAATTACTCTGTAACACCTGAATATTGGGTACCTTATACAGAGACTGTATTGAGGACGACGCTGCTAGATGAAAAGCTTAACGGTCTTTTAAAGGATGCCATATATGGAAAAAGTGAAAGATCTCTTAAAAAGCTGGAAGATGCTCTTAAAGAAAGGATCCAGATGTCGCCGGGGCTTTTTGATGATGATAATGGTCAGAGCGATGACGGAATTGACTGCAAAAGCATATTGGAGTCAGGGGACATCGTAAAGGCTCTGTTTGCAGAAGCAGAAAATCGGTGTCCAAGGTTTCTGATGGGATGGAGAGATATTACAGGTTCTGTTAATGAAAGAACTCTACTCTATACAGTTATTCCATTTTGCGGAGCTGGAAATACTCTACAATTAACACACTTTAATTCTTCAATACATGAAAAATTAAGAGCCTGCTTTTTAGGTGATATAAATTCCTTAATAGTTGATTACTGTGCAAAATTTAAAATTGGTGGTAATCATATGAATTTATTTGTTATTAAACAAATTCCTATAATTCCTCCATTTAAATATTCTCAAAAAGACATTGAATACATCGTCCCTCGTGTTATGGCATTGACATATACGGCAAAAGACATAGTTGAATGGGCAAAAGCCTTGTGGACTGACTCATCACTAAAAATGCGCCTTAAGATGCTTGAGTTAAATGACGAGCGTAATTCAGGAATAACAGATGAAAAATTCGTAGACCGTGAATTCTCAGAAACTTTCTTGCCTCCATACATCTTTGATGATACAAAACGCGCAGTTCTCCGTGCAGAACTCGATGCATATTATGCCCGTCTTTATGGTCTTACTCGTCAGGAATTACAGTACATTCTAGAGCCTCAGTCTGTAATGGGCGAAGACTACCCAAGCGAAACTTTCCGCGTTCTTAAAGACAACGAAATTGCCAAATACGGTGAATATCGTACTCAGCGTCTGGTTCTGGAAGCCTGGGATAAGATGGAGTAGGATTAATATTTCTCCCCTAGGGAGAAATATTGGTTGATTTTCGAGAAGTAATGTTATATATTTATCCCTAAGGGTGAATAAAATGAGAGGATAAAGTTGAAATCTGAAAAAATTATAGGAGAAGAAACAAGAAACAAGGAACAAAGCTTATTCGTTAGAAGATTTTTTAAAGGCCTGTAAAGAGAAGAAGAATCTTGTGGATATTGATGATGATGCACAAGATGAGGCTATTGGAGTTTTGCATATTGGGCCAGACTCCAAAGAAAAAATTAAGAATCAAATTTTGGATATAATCGCGGCACATAATGTCCAAGACTTTGATTATAAAAACACAAAGCCTTTTAGAAAAGGCATAAATGGTGATCATCCTTTGGTTGATGCATATACTTTTAAGCAAAACTTTATCGATGTTTATATCTCATTTTGTATCGTTAAAACCAAAAAAGGATGGTTTATCAAATCACTTCATTCAGATGGTAGTCATAGTGGGATGGGAGATTCCATGTCTATCGGTGATATGATGCAATTAATAGGAAAGAAATAAATGAATTCTAATGTATGTCCAATTTGTGGTGGAAAGGAAACACTAAGAAGAGAGGCAAAGGACTTTTCAGCTAAATATGGTTTAACAGAATATATAACTAAAGTGCCTGTAGATGTTTGTTCTGCCTGTGGAGCTAAATTTGATTTAGGAAAGAAATCTGAAAATTTGAAAAAGGAAGCATTAATTCAGGCTAGAACAAATTGTGTCGCAAACACATTGAACAATCTTGAAAAAGAAATGTCTTTTACAGATATAGAGAGGAGTCTATTGCTTCCATCCAAAACACTATCAAAATGGAAGAATCAGTCTAAGGCACCTTCAGCAGCAGCTGCTGCTTTAGTAAGTCTGTTAGGTGTATTTCCATGGTTATCATATGTTGGCATGACAAACTATGAACCAATAATGGCTTATAAAATTGCTGGTGCTGCTTTTTTTAATAAAGCTACTGAAGATGAGAGAATCAAAGCATTTTATACATCTAATAAAGATTACGAAATAATGGGATTGATAAGCGATAAAACTGTATCAAATGCAACTTGTGAATTACCTTCCTTAGAAGATAAAGCAACTTCTCTTTTAGCAGGAGGTCAATATGACTGTTAATAAT
>CAVAON010000196.1:0-1363 GCA_963590215.1 Anaerovoracaceae bacterium
TTCTATAACAACGTCATAAGGCAGTCCGTTTTCTTCTGCCGGATATACTGTCTTTGTTTCAGAGTTTTCCTCAACATCCCTGCTTTGCTCTTTTAGCAATCGCCTTACATAATAAGTCTTTTCAACTCTGCTGATAGGAATTCCCTGTTCCTGCATCGTGACATCTCGCATAGAAACATCACCACTTAAATCTCCCACACTTTCGATAACAAAGCGATGGTTGTCAATTGTAAGTTCTTTTCCGACAAACTCTTCTTCCAATTTGTTTTGCTGGGCAGCTTGTTCTTCTTTATATTTCTCATATTCAGCTTTTTCAGCAGGTGTTAAATATTTGTTTTCAGCAATAAGCTTTCTTATACGTTTTTCAGCAATATTCCAAGAAAGCAATATTTCTGCATACGGCTTTCCTATAGTGCTGCCTTTAGCAAGCTTTATTCCTTTTGAATCATGATCCTCAGAACTATAGTCAGCTCCCGGAAGTCCCGGCATCTGCCCGCCTATACCATATTCATTTTTAAGGAAAGCTATAGCTTCCTTGCTGCTATGTTCTTTTTCATAATATCCATATATACGAAACTTGCTATTTTCAATAGTGCTGCCCCGACAAAGCTTGTAATCAATTTCATCTTGTGTGATAAAATCTTCGTTTTTAACTTTAACATCATCTGCAAGAGGAAACGAAAGCTTTTCTACCAGTAAGTTGTCAAGCTCTGCACGAAGCTCCTCTTTGGTTATAAAGCGATTTTCGTATAGCAAAGTTTTTTCGCCTGTTTCAAGCTGATGTAGTGCATTATCCATCTTTGAGGCAACAAGATTTATTCCATCTTCTGATGAAAGCAGCTCTGTAAGCCTTGCACGTACATTAGGATAGATAGTGCTTTCAACAGTAAATTCTTCAGGCATTTCATTTATACCGTCACGGAAAAAGAAAAAGAGATGTTCTGCAATCCTCTTTTTTTCCGCTTCATCTATAAGGAAAGCTTCATCTTCACTCATATATGTTCCGCTTTCCACCTGACTACGGATATTCTGCTCGATTTCCTCCCAGCTTAATTTGGCTACCGGATTTTCTATTGATGACGTTCCAAAGCCTGCTCTCATGCCAGATTCATCAAACCATGTGGCTATCTGCATACCATTAAAGTCAAAGCCTTTTCCTGTTGTTTTGTATTCCTTTTGAAGAAATGCTGCCATTTCAGCAGGAGATTTTCCTTGCTGATATTTTGCATAAATACGTTTACGGCTGTTTCTTCTCCCTCCGCCAGTCCTTAAAATATCATCTAATCTTGCTTTTGGCAGCATAAAGTCCGATGGCATAGTGCTTTTTTGTGCAGCCTGCTTCACAGCGACATTTCCAACCTGT
>CAVAON010000196.1:1410-3041 GCA_963590215.1 Anaerovoracaceae bacterium
CATAAAGTCTGATGGCATAGTGCTTTTTTGTGCAGCCTGCTTCACAGCGACATTTCCAACCTGTTCAGTGAACATGGAGAAAAGATCCATCTGCTTATATATGCCATCTTCTTCAATTTCTTCTGCCCTTTCATCAGGGAGCAGATATATTCCCTCTTCCATATATGAGCTTACTAAGGCTCTTGCTTCTTCCCATGAAAGACTTTTTGCAGTTTCAGGTGCAGAAGATTCCCCTTTATAAAGTACAATTCCGTTTTCATCTGCCCTGTAGCCTGCCCTTTCATCACCTCTTATGCTGTATATCGTAAAGTCTGTGAATTCTTCCATGTTAAAAGAATTTTTCAGATATTCTGTCTGCAAATCGGTATTTTTTTCTGCTTTAAAATATCCTGCAATTTCAGTTCTTTTATGAACAAGAAATTCATCATAGCATAAAATATCCTTTTGAAGCTCATCAGGAAAAGAATCGAGCAGCACATGAATGCGACTGCCCGATTCCAGATCTTCGTTATTAAGTTCTTCTTCTGTTTTGTCTAAGCGTAAATCAGCTCCGTCAGTACGATTTCCTCCGCTGAGTGCTTGATGTTGTTCATCATCCGTACCCATTTCATCTGATCTGTTGCTTTCAGTTCTTCGTTCACTCCCTCTGCTTCCGCCATCTGTTTCATCAGAAAGTCCATTCTCTCCTCTGCCTGCTCCTGTATCTGTAGGCAGTGTTCCCACAGCTTCCCTTTCAGTACCATTCCTGCGTAAATTCCCGACCTGTGTTCTTTCAGGTATCTCATTCTCATCCGCCCGTATTTGGTCAGTTCTTTCTTCGGCACTTCGTCGATCACCAGATTCGGAATCAGATAATCCCCGTTCTTCTCGTATGTCAGTTCCATTTATCATTCCCTCCTTTTTATCTATTTCCGTTTCACTCTTTCGCTTTAAAGCAGTATACTCTTCTTTTGAATCTTTTGCAATAGCTTTACTGGATTTTTCTTTTATTTTTTCATATCTAACTATACTTTTCCCTATATCTGTAAGTAAAGGTTTGCACACTTTTATCGACATATCTCCTATGACAGATAAAACTTTTGTATGCTTAAACTCCTGTATATAGTTAAAAGGCAGTTTTTCTTTCCACAAATCCATATCAAAACCGCACCGGGATAGCAGCACGAATGAAATGGTTGAAGACATAGTTTCCTGTATTTTGATTTCAAGGTCTTCTATATTGTCTTGTAAATCTCTTTCTGCATAATCTAAATCCTCGAAAAGTTCCTCATAATATTCTTCTGAAATTCGTTTTGATATTTCTATAAGTCTTTCAGGAAATGATGCGTCTTCTTCTGTAGTTCCATATGTTTTTTCAAGCTGATTTATAACAGCTCCCATATGTTCTTCTTTCAAAGTCCATAGATATGGAAAACGCCCTATCCTTTTAGCTTTATGTACATCTGCAATTTCAAATACATATTTAAGTTTTGTTGCCTCAGTATCAAGCAGAGCAATCCCTTTTGCCCCACGATTAACCCAGCAGTTCATTTTCTTATTCCATATTTCAATTGAGGCAGCTGCTGTTGCATCTGGTCTTTGTGCATAGATTAAAATCTGTTCCTCAAAAGGATATTTATACAGTCTTGATG
>CAVAON010000197.1:0-3023 GCA_963590215.1 Anaerovoracaceae bacterium
CTTTTGTGGGGGATCCAAGGGGGCAACGCCCCTCTGGCAAGTTTAGGAAGCAGCCCAAAGGCTGGTTCCGGTGCGTTGTGGCTTGCCACAATGCGAAACTTGCCTAACTACTTCACCACGATTTAGAAGCTTAGGCGGTCGGGGTGGAGTAGTTAGTGGTCTTGCAGAAGTAATGAATGCAATGAAGTACGATAATTGCTTCTCCCTTGCGGAGAAGTAATTAGAGTGCTGAATGGAATGAATTACTTCTGCGTGGTTTAAGGGAAGGATACGGATATGGAAAGAAAATGGAAGGTCGCTGTTGTGACCTTTCGTTTTCTTGTAATGAAGTATCCTGACTGAGAACCACAAGGCCCGAGGATGGGATGTTAAATCTCAAGCTCAAATTTAATACGACCAGATTTCACATCATCCATAAATCTGCGTAAGGCCCATCCGAGGGTGACAGTCTTGTATGGAACATTCTTGTTGAACTGCTTCCATTCGGCAGCGGTTTTTCTGTCAATCATATAAGACTGTCTGGTGACTTCATCATCAGATTTTTTCATCTGAATCGTGATAGGTTTAGGTGATGATGAAGAAGCATCTGAGGTCTTATGCCAACCATTTTCATAACCACGATCACTAATAAGACCGGTAAGATATGAATAGGAAAAGTCACAATTCATATAATCAGAGAAGTCATTTCCAGTGTGACCTTTGGAATCCTTTATCATCTGAAGAAGCTCGAAATCAGTTTTCTGCTGTGCTTCTTCTTTTGTCATTTTGTGGATATTATTTTTTGTTGCATCCACTGCAACGGTGTTGTTCATGGTATGTGTATCCATAATGTAAACCTCCGTAACATAGGGTGGTGTAGACAGTGCTACATGGTGTGTAAATTAAGTATCTTTTGTAATGTTTCTTCAATGAGTTCACGGGGAAGCATGTTATCCTGTCGCTTGGTACGAGAGCAGTTTTTCCAGTCATTTAAACTGATTTCTGAAATGTTCCAACTATTAACCATTGCAACGACTTCGGACTGCTTTAAACCATCAAGTGATGGGATTTCATAAAGTCCTGAACGGTAGCCCATAAGGATGGAGAGAAGAATTTTTCTATCAAGGTCTTTACCGATATAACCTTTTGTCTTAACAGTTGATTTCACCTTTACTCTTTCGAGATCCGAAGAAACCTTTACGCAATCTTCGTTTTGCATGGTGTTGCGGTAGTTAAGAAATTCTTCAGCATCATTAAAAGGTCTTGTATCGTATTCAGCGATAATGGTGTCTACATGGTACTGACCATCAGCACTGTCGTAATGAACTGGAGTATCGACAGCAGTTTCAACGATAGGACAACGCTTGTAATCGAAATTCATTGAAAGCTGGCGGATGGTTTCTGAAACGTGGAAGTCATGTTTTCTCTCAACGATTTCAGAGAACTCAGTCCATAATTTGGTTTTGCATTTAAGACGACCTTCTCGAAGAAGGACAGCAATGATGTAGGCATCTCTGTCTGCTCGGCTGTCTTTAACTTCACCGGTAGAGTAGGAGTTATGAGCAATAACACCTTTGTCATTTATAGCAACATTGCCTCTAGTAGTAATGTTGAGGAAAGTATCGTTAAAATGTTTTGGTTCCCAAACTTGATTCGCCTCACAAGGCTCTTTGGTTTGATTAAGGTTGTAACGACCGTTTTGAAAAATCCGGGCAAAACCAAAAGCATCGAGTCCCCTTACAACATCAGTAGGAGCATCTGTAATGAAGCCATCTGTTGTAACTGAGTAAACGTGGTAGCCAATGTCATGAAGCTGATTTATACAGGCAATCAACATACATCTAACAAGTGCAGTAGTATATGTCGCATGATAAGGGCTTGTGACTGTTGAAGGTTCAGCATCAACACGGCCCATTGTCTTTGCGTTGTATCTGGTCTTTGGAGAAACATTCTGTGCAGTTTTTCCGTAGCAGCTGTTTACCATTGTCTTTAAGCTTTTCTCTACAAGCGGATTATCCTTGTATTCAATTTTGGCCTTCATGCGGTCTTGTACGAGGTTTGTAACTGCATAGGCAAGACATTGAGAAGGCTTTCCGTTCTTCTCCAGCATTTGACAAGTAAAGCCTCTGAAGATTTTGATTTTGGCACCAAGTTTTAAAGCAAGGTACATATCAGGTCCGGCCATGTAAACGTGCTTTGCGTGACGGGGATAAATCTTCATACCGCCTTTTACCGGAACAGGAATGTTAGGACAGTAGCAATCATCAGGAAAATCAAAATCGCCAACGGCGACAGCCGGTATAAGTGGATTCATTAGATCTTGCCAAGTTAATTCATAATTACGAGGAAAATCTCTAACATTCTTTGACCAGTCAATATCAATAATGTTCGCCATTGCAGTTGGGTAAGCGTTTTGAAGGTCGAAATCTGTTGTCTGCTCTGTTATCCATCCAATGTAGAATGAAGCATTGAAACCACCGGTATAGGCTTCTTCAAAGTATTCCGAAACAAGCTTGGCATCAGGATTATCTCGAATAGGCACATACCTTGTGGCTTTCAAAAACTTCATACATTCATCTTTTGATGGGATAACACCTTCATCTAACATTTCTAACCCCCTGTAAATTCTGTCGTAATCTTCTTTCTTGGTTACACCAAAGTACGTTTTAATACTTCCGTACATGGAAGAAGCAGCGGCACTTGATAATGTCATAGGTACCGAGTGGTTACACTGAAACAGTTCGGAACAGAAGGAAACCACAATGTCGGCATCATTCATTGCATATTTGTAATATTCAACAGGGTTGCTGACTGCAAAATCGGCCATGTGTTCAATTACGCTCCCTGGAAGCTCTATCTTTGGTCTATTGATTACTTTTCCAAGGGCTTTTAGAGATTTGTTATCAGCTGGAGTAAGACCTAAGGTGTCTCTAACACAAAGATTTACAAGCCAGTAATAGTTGTAATTCTTATCGTTTTCAGCTTTAAAACGAACACTTTCAGTAGTCATCCAACCACCTTGGATTTCTCCAAGCTTACGAAGA
>CAVAON010000198.1:0-3019 GCA_963590215.1 Anaerovoracaceae bacterium
ACTTTAATCCGGTGACAGCGGAGTTAGTAGGAACGGAGATGTATGTGGATGGATTCAAGGTTAAGCTTGAGAAGGACACGAGCTATAAAGGATTGTGGACGGTGAGCTTTACGCTGAGGGAGATGTAATAAATTCAGTCAATACTAACAGCTGTATGATATAATCAAAACATAGTTTATATGTTAGTGAGGGATGATTATGTTTGATTTTGAGAAGGCGAAGCTTCCTCAAATTTATATGAGAAATGGACAAGAGTGCTATCTGGATCCTATTAGGAAAAAATTGATTTATATCACGCCGGAGGAGACAGTTAGGCAGAAGGTAGCATTTTATCTTCAGGAAAACTTGAATGTGCCCGCAGAACAAATAGTCGTTGAACAGCATTTGTCTCATTATGGAATTGACTCAAAGAAAAGAGCAGACATAGTGATACATGCATTTAAAGGAGATGACTTGATTGTTCCTATAGCCATTGTGGAATGTAAAGCACCAGATGTTTCGCTTGATCTTAGGGCAAGGGATCAAATGTTGGAATATTGTGATTTGGTAGGAGCAGATTATGCAATGCTAACAAATGGCCGTGATACATTTTGTTTTTACTATGACAATGATAAAGAACAGTATGTGGATATTGAAGAATTCCCAAGATATAAGGATATGCTGAAGGGCAAATACCAGCAAATTGAAATAGGAGAATTACCACCTAGGATTCCATTTGATGGTATAAAAAAATATCTGGAAGATTTCTTTTCAGAGTTGGATGAAGATGATTATGGCAGCGATATTAGTAAACTGACGCCTATGAATATTGCAGCGCCAATGTTTAATCTTTGTGAGGGACTCTTAGATGCTAGAATCAAAATGCCGACAGGTGCTTATGGGCTATTTGAATTAGTCGAAGATTATGGCGTACGTATACTGAACTATGGAAATGCTTCAGGCGGTAACTTCTATGGTCCTTATAGATCTTTCTTAGTGAAAATTGGGGATTCAACAGAGATTTTCTCCATAGGAATTTCAACATATTGTACCTGGGCGAAGCCAGATCAGGTTAAAACCTGTATTTCTGTTGCACATGATGATGAGAAGGAGTCTCATCATGCGCTGCAATTGGTGGCAGATGATAATGTGTCCGTAGAAGGGAATAGCGTTAAATTTTATCATAGTGGAAGAATTGCAGTCGGAAATATAGGTAGCGGTAAAATAGATGAACTACGTATGTTTGTTGCTGATAGATATCCTAAGATCATTTCTGGAAGCAGGTTTTATTTGGGAAGCATTACGAATGATCGTCTTTGGAGCTTGGACGATCCGGAGGTTATTGATATTATCGTGAATATGATTTCCTATGCGATAGTCAGAGATGAATACAGGACGTTTGTGAAAGAAAACAAGGCTCATAATAAATAACGAGAGGCCTTTTATATGAAATGTAAATTATTTTGGCGATCTTAAAGTTATTATTTGGCATCAGTTGATGAAGAGTCAGCTGGTGCTTTTTCTATGCCATTTTTGAGGAGGTGAGGCGATGTATCCGGTGTCGGAGGCTTTCCTGCAGGCAGTGCAGGAGAATGCCAGAAATTATTACTGGACGGGGAAGATTACAACTAAGGCTGGCGCGGTATATGAGTTTGGCCCGAAGGATATCGTAAAGGGCAGCGGATATATTACCAGGCAATGCTGTGGTTCTACCGAGATTGAGCTGGGAACGGTGTATGCGGCGGAGATGGGAATTACCCTTTTCAGCGACATTGACCGGTATACGCTGGAGGATGCCAGCATTTCCCTAAGCTATCATCTGAAGCTGCCGGACGGCTCTGTGGAAGAGGTGCCGATAGGAATCTTCGAGGTGTCGGAGGCCAATCGTCTGGTGAAATGCTTGGAGATTAAGGCTTATGATTATATGCTTCGCTTTGATAAAAGCTTCAATGGCTTTGAAACGGTGGGTACGGCATGGGATTTCATCAACCTGTGCTGTCAGACCTGCAAGGTGGATTCAGAGCAGTCAGAGGAAGATATTAAGGCTTTACCAAATGGCAGCGAGGTGCTGTCAATCTATACAGAAAATGATATTGAAACCTGCCGGGATGTGCTGAGCTATGTGGCTCAGGTTCTTGGCGGGTTTTTCAGTATCAATCGCAGCGGCAGACTGGAGCTGGTGAAATATGGGACAGAGCCGGTGATGACCGTGGCACAGAGGCACAGATTTTCCTCCAGCTTTTCTGATTTCATTACCAGGTACACGGCGGTGAGCTCTACCAATAAGAAGACAGAAACTGCAGAGTATTATGCCTTGGATCCGGATGATGGACTGACTATGAATCTGGGCATAAATCCGCTCTTGCAGTTTGGCTTGAAGGAGACCAGAGAAACGCTTTGCAGGAATATCCTTCAGGACATTTCCGCGATTCGATATGTGCCCTTTGATTCGGTGACTATCGGAAATCCGGCTTTGGATCCAGGGGATGTGCTTAGGTTTGCCGGAGGGCAGGCGGACAGCGAGGAGATTACCTGCATTACCAGTATTCAGACAAAAATTGGCGGCAGGCAGACCATCAAATGTGTGGGTAAGAATCCAAGGCTGGCGCAGGCAAAGTCAAAGAATGACAAGAACATTTCCGGGCTTATGAATCAGATCAGCGAAACGGCCTCAAATGGCAAGCTGGGAATTCATACCTTTACCAATGCCAGCGCCTACAGCATTTCTGAGGAGAATGTGAAAATCATCAGTATTCAGTTTGCTTCGGCTGAGGAGAATCATATGCAGTTTCTGGCAGAGCTGGTGGTGGATGTGAAGGCAGAATCGATAAGCTGCAGTGCAGAGGCAAGGGGAACAATCGTGGTGCCGATACCGGAAAGCAGTTCTGGAGAAACAGAGGATAGTTCTTCAGGTAATACAGAGGTTTCTGTAGATGTGACGTTGCCGGTGGCCTGGTCTGAGGATGGACAAGCCCAGTGTTATGTGACCTTTGAACTGAACAATGCGGTGATTGAGACCTTTCATCCCACGGAGACCTGG
>CAVAON010000199.1:0-3011 GCA_963590215.1 Anaerovoracaceae bacterium
CTTATAGAGGCGAACAAAAAAATCTTAATTTTAACTCCTACAAATAAGGCGGCTGATGTTGTAACACAAAGGATTATTGATTTGTATGATGGGCAAGATGTAACTGATTGGCTTGTGAGATTTGGAACTACTTCAGATGAAAAAATTGAGACATACGGAGTTCATAGAGACAGAGAATTTAATATCACAAATTTAGAAAAATATGTTGTCGTTACAACTATTGCAAGACTTCCGTATGATTATTTCATGATTGGCTATGGGAAAACAGTATTGTTAAATAGTCTGGACTGGGATTATGTTTTCTTTGATGAGGCATCTATGTTACCGTTGTACCAAGTTATATATCCGTTATATAAATTCAAACCAGAAAAGTTTGTATTTGCGGGTGATCCAATGCAGATTGAACCAATTACTTCAATTGATATGTGGAAAGGACAGAATATATATTCACTAACGGGACTAAACTCATTTGAAAATCCGTCTACTAAACCTTACAAGTATTCAGTAAGATTACTTACTACGCAGTATAGAAGCATACCTACGGTTGGACGCATATATAGTGAGTTAACATATGGAGGACTTCTAAAAAGCGCTAGAACTGATGAAAGCCAAAAAGAATTAAATATTGGTGACATTATTGATTTAAACACATTAAATATAATTAAATTTCCTGTTAGTAAGTATGAGAGCGTTTATAAGCCTAGAAGGATAAATAATAGCTCGCCATACCATGTTTATTCTGCACTTTTTACTTTTGAATTTGTACGCTTTCTGAGTGAAATAATAAATGTTAGGAATTATGGAAGTGAATTTTCTATAGGAGTTGTAGTGCCATATAAGGGCCAGGCTGATTTAATAGAAAAGCTTGTTATGTCAGTTCATATTCCTAAAAATATCAAGGTCCACGTAGGCACAATTCATGGTTTCCAGGGAGATGAGAGTGATATAGTTATTGCGGTCTACAATCCGCCACCAACTATATCAGACTCAAAGGAAATGTTTTTAAATAGGCAAAATATAATCAATGTATCAGTAAGTAGAGCTAAAGATTATTTGATAGTGATTATGCCAGATGAAAACACAGAACGAATAGGGATGCTACGCCTTGTAAACAAGGTTGAGAAGCTTTGTAAAGCAAGTGGTAAATGCAATGTTTTTTTCACAGATGAAATAGAAGAGATTATGTTCTCTGAAAGCAATTATATAGAGGAAAACACATTCTCAACTGGACATCAAATGGTAAATGTATATGGTAAGCCGGAAAAGAAGTATGAGATTAGAAGTGAGACATCGGCTGTTGATGTGCAACTACATGATGTAGGTAAAACAAAATTTTCTTATACTTTGTCGAGGAAAGAAAGTGAAGTGGGTGATAGTGATCTTCCAACGGAAGAAGAATATCAAAAAATACAGAAAAATGTAATCGATGATGAAGAAGATGATTTCATAGAAGATGACATTGAGTATGAAGAAGATATTACAAAGCTAATTGTTGGCGAAGAGGTTATTCACTCAAAACTGGGATTAGGCACTGTTATAAGTTGTGACGGAGTTTATGTTGAAGTTGATTTTTCAGGTGCGCTTAAGAAGTTTGCTTTCCCGGATGCGTTTAATAAGTATCTAGAGGCTGTTTCCTCAGATATACAAGGTGAAATTCTTAATCTTTGTTAATATATTAGGGTAGGCTACTATTCAGTGATTAGCCTGTTTATGTCAATTCAAAATTAAGCTAAAAGGCAATTGAAATTTAGGTCACTAAAATATAAAAATTTAAAAGAAACCGAGGCAAACATCATGACCGAACAACAATATCGCACCGCCTCTTCCTATTGGACCACCAAGTCCCGTGTAGAGATGCCGGAAGCAGAATTAAAACAATATACAGAAGACTTTATTACATCCCACTCCATCTGTGCCCTGGCGACAGGTGCCGGGGATTATGTGCGTTGCACACCGCTGGAGTATAGCTATCACGATAGTAAGTTTTGGATCTTTACCGAGGGTGGAGAGAAGTTTATCGGCTTGGAGAAGAATAAGAATGTCAGCTTGTCTATATTTGATACAAATCCAGGCTTTGGAGAGCTAAAGAGCCTGCAGGTAATGGGCGAGGCCTCTATCATAGAGCCTATGTCGGAGACTTATATTTCTCATGCTGAGTACAAGAAAATTCCAGTGCAAGCTTTGCAGAATCTGTATGACCAGGGCCGGCCAATGCATTTGCTCTGCATCAGCCCAACTAAGATGGATGTACTGTGCTCTGACTTCAAGAAGCAGGGTTATGACAGCAGACAGGTTATAGAATTCTAGTAGGAAAATAAGAGAAAATAAAGAAAAGGAGCAAGACGAGCATGGAAAGAGTAGAGAAATTTTTGAAGGAAGCAGGAACCTATTATCTTGCAACCGTAGAGGGTGACCAGCCGAGAGTCAGACCTTTTGGAACAGCCCATATTTTTGAGGGCAAGCTGTATATCCAGACTGGAAAGGTGAAGGATGTATCCAAGCAGCTTCATGCAAATCCGAAGGCAGAGATCTGTGCTTTCAAGAATGGCGAATGGCTCCGTGTGGCAGGTGAGCTGGTGGAAGATGATCGCAACGAGGCTAGACAGTCTATGCTTGATGCCTATCCATCCCTTCAGAAAATGTATAAAGCTGATGATGGAAACACAGAGGTATTTTATTTTAAAAATGCTACTGCCACATTTTCATCATTTACACATGAGCCGGAAGTGGTGAAGTTTTAGCTATGTGGACAATCAAGCACATTTTTGATGGTGATTACGGCTGTGAAGAGCTGGTACCAGGGGAGAGGCCTAAAGTCCTGGTCACAATAGTAAATGATTTAGGTGAGGAAAAATCACTTTCAGTAGAAGACGCCTGGCTTGTGGAGCATAATCTGGATGTAGGTTCAGATTGGCCTCTTATAGCAGACGAAAAAAGGTAAGATGTTTGGCGAGTGGAATGATTACGGAAGGTTGATTACTAATGGCAAACGAGAACGGCACTTGGATTAT
>CAVAON010000200.1:0-3007 GCA_963590215.1 Anaerovoracaceae bacterium
GGTAAAGCGATAGCAATATTTAATCAGAAGGGCGGTGTAGGTAAGACGACCACAAATATCAATCTTGCTGCCTGCCTGGCACTTAAAGGTAAGAAAATACTTATACTTGACATAGACCCACAGGGAAATACAACAAGCGGCATTGGCATTTCGAAAAAAACACTTAAAGGAAGCACTTATGACGTGCTTATAGAAAACAATATTGACCCAAGGGATTTTATACTTAACACCAGAGTTGAAGGAATGGATATAATACCTGCAAGCGTTGAACTGGCAGGTGCAGAAGTAGAACTCGTAGCAAAAAAGGGCAGAGAAAGACGTCTCAAAAAAGCAATAGATAAAATAAAAGACAACTACGACTATATATTTATAGATTGTCCGCCATCACTGGGACTTCTTACAATCAATTCTCTTACAGCAGTAGACAGCGTACTTATACCTATTCAGTGTGAATTCTATGCGCTGGAGGGAGTAAGTCAGCTTATGAGCACTATAGAGCTTGTTAAAAAGAATATGAATCCGAAACTGGAAATACAGGGAGTAATACTCAGCATGTTCGATGGCAGAACAAATCTTTCGATACAAGTTGTTCAGGAAGTCAAAAAGTATTTCAAAGATAAGGTATATGCAACTGTAATTCCGAGAAATATCAGACTTGCAGAAGCTCCAAGCTATGGTATGCCGATTACGGAGTATGATCCGAAATCTACAGGTGCAGCGGCATATACTGAATTTGCAGAAGAATTTTTATCTCTTGAGGAGGAAAAATAATATGGCAGCACCAAAGAAAAAAGGTCTTGGTAGAGGACTCGAAGCTTTATTTGAGGATATATCGATTGAAGTCCCTGAAGAAAACGAACCAGTTGTAGAGGAAAAAACTCCGGATAAAGGAAGCATAGAAAACGGAATTCTATATGTGGACATAAATAATATTAAGCCTAATGTGCATCAGCCACGTAAAAATTTTGATGAGGAAAAACTCGATGAGCTTGCATCATCAATTAAAGAACATGGCATAATACAGCCTGTGGTTTTGCGTAGCACGCATGGAGGATATGAGATAGTTGCAGGAGAACGCAGGTGGCGTGCCGCACGAAAAGCAGGCATCAAAAAAATACCATGTGTAATCAAGGAACTCACAGATGAGCAGAATATGCTTGTATCAATAATTGAAAACATGCAGAGAGAAGACCTCAACCCTATAGAAGAAGCTGAAGGCCTGAGCAGAATGATAGAGGTGTATGGACTGACTCAGGAGCAGGTCTCAAAGGGCGTAGGTAAGAGCAGACCGTATATTACAAATTCTCTCAGGCTTCTCAAACTCTCTGATGAAGTGCGAGAGATGACAAGAGAAGGCAAACTTACTGCAGGGCATGCAAGAGCATTAGCCGGCATTAAGGATGTAGAAGCGCAAAAAAAACTGGCCAGCAAGGTTATAAAGGAAGGTCTCTCAGTACGCAATATAGAGAAATTAGCAGGAGAGCCTGACAAAAGAAAACCAAAGGTTAAGCCTGAGAAGAATGCGGATATGGTGCGCATTGAAGCAGAACTCAAAGAAAGCCTTGGAACAAAGGTCACTTTAAAGGATACGGGCAAAAAAGGCAGAATTGAGATTGAATATTATTCAAGGGATGAGCTTGAAAGACTGATAGAGTTGTTGAAATCACTGGGATAAGATAGATGTAATTTTATGGAATATAAAAGATGTCAAAGCATGCATCAAACTTGGTGCACATTCTGGCATCTTTTTGATTTTTAATACAATAGTTTTGCAATGTTTAGTATCTGTATCTGTAAGGCAATATATTCTCAAGTGATTTCATAAGGCTTTCAAAATCTGCGGGAGTCAGTGCCTGAGGTCCGTCGCACAGTGCTTCCTGAGGGTCTGTGTGAACCTCTACCATAATACCGTCGGCGCCTGCTGCAGCTGCCGCAAGGCTCATAGGCGCAACAAGGTTTCTTTTGCCTGTAGCATGACTTGGATCAACAAAAACAGGCAGATGAGTCATTTCTTTGAGAAGCGGTATAGCCGAAATATCCAGAGTATTCCTTGAGGCTGTTTCAAATGTGCGTATACCGCGCTCGCACAGGATTATGCGTGAATTGCCACAGGTCATAAGGTATTCTGCGCTCATCAAAAGGTCTGTAAGGGTTGCACAGTAGCCTCTTTTGAGCATAACAGGCTTGCCTGAACCTCCAAGCTCTTTGAGGAGCTCGAAGTTTTGCATATTACGTGAACCTACCTGGAGAATGTCCACCTCTGCAAGGAGCGGAAGCTGGCGGGGATCCGTAATCTCTGTTATTACAGGTATGCTGGTTTTTTTCTTTTCATTTATCAGATATTTTATTCCTTCTATGCCAAGACCCTGAAAAGAATATGGCGAAGAACGAGGCTTGAATATACCGCCTCTTAATATATGCGCGCCGCTTCGTACGACTTTGTCTGCAATCGTTGCGAGCATTTCTTCGGACTCTATAGCGCAGGGTCCTGCAATGACAGTAAAGCCACCTTTTCCGATAGTCACATCGCCGACAGTAAAGCTCGTGTCCTTAGGATGAGCACTTCTGTCTGCAAGTCTGTAAGGAGCAGTTATCCTGTGTACTCTGTCAACAATGTCAAATGAGCTGATTACGCCTGTATCCAAAGTATAGGTGTCACCGCTCAGAACAAGGATATTGTCTGTCTGTTTTACAGATATATTTTTATCGGAAAGCGCAGATATTAGATTTTCTGTTTTTTCCGGTGGTGTGTTTTTCTTTAGAATAACTATCATTATTGTCTCCAATCGTTTGAATCATATAAATTCTAACATAAAGGCAGATATTTGTAAACAGAGCAAGAAGGCGAAACAGTAAACCGTATAATGCAGGATTAATTAAAATTGTATACAAAAACTAAAGAAAAGTGTAAAAAATACATTTAATAGAAAAATTGTTGACTAATGAGAATGCGCCTTGTATAATCAAATATACAGACAATCGATTGTTAAATTGGAATATTTGATTA
>CAVAON010000201.1:0-2964 GCA_963590215.1 Anaerovoracaceae bacterium
GCTCTGATATGGCCGAGTCTGTAACTGGTGGCGGTCTGCACGGTAAGGATCTCTCCAAGGCAGATGTGTCCGTCAACATTCACGCATTCCTGAAAGCACAGCAGACAGGACAGCCTGTCGCACTCGTTTGTGCTATCGGTGATGAGATCGTAGATGGAATGCCGTATGAAGAAATCGTAGCAGAGGCCCGTGAGTATATCGAGACACTTGGTGACTTTGAGAAGTTTGCAGAATGGGGGCTGTTCTGATGGGAAAGACAACAACGGAAATGCAGCTGATTTCCATAGAAAAATTAGTGCCGTATGTGAATAATGCGAGGACGCATAATGCAGAGCAGATCATGAAGCTCCGCTCCTCCCTCCGAGAGTTTGGTTTTATCAATCCTGTCATTATTGACAAGGAATACAATGTGATAGCCGGACACGGCAGAATCATGGCTGCGAAAGAGGAAGGCATCAAGGAAGTGCCTTGTGTGTTTGTAGATTATCTTACCGAGGCACAGAAGAAAGCGTACATCCTGGCAGATAACCGAATGGCTATGGATGCCGGATGGGACGAAGAGCTATTGAAAATTGAATTAGAAGCACTGCAGGGTGAGGATTTTGATTTAGGACTGACTGGTTTCGATGAGAAGGAACTGGCCAGTCTTTTTGATTCCGATGATGAAGCAGAGGACGATGACTTCGATGTGGATGAGGAATTGCAGAAGCCGCCTGTGACTAAAAGCGGTGATCTGTGGATCCTTGGCAGTCACAGACTTCTCTGTGGGGACAGCACAAAGGAAGAAAGCTACAGCCTTCTGATGGAGGATAAAAAAGCAAACCTTGTGGTTACCGATCCCCCTTACAACGTGAACTACGAAGGCAGTGCCGGAAAAATCAAAAATGACAATCTGGAGAATGATAAATTCTACCAGTTCCTGTTTGATGCTTTCTCCTGCATGGCAAAGGCTATGGCAGACGATGCCAGCATTTATGTGTTCCATGCAGACACGGAGGGGCTGAATTTCAGAAAGGCATTTGCTGACGCAGGATTCTATCTTTCCGGGACTTGTATCTGGAAGAAGCAGAGTCTTGTCCTAGGCAGAAGTCCATATCAGTGGCAGCATGAGCCGTGCCTCTTCGGATGGAAGAAGAACGGCAAGCATCAGTGGTACTCCGACCGCAAGCAGACCACGATTTGGGAATTTGATAAGCCAAAGAAAAATGGTGATCATCCGACCATGAAGCCGATACCGCTGATCGCTTATCCAATCAAGAATTCCAGTATGAGCAACTGCATCGTGCTTGATCCGTTCGGAGGCAGCGGAAGTACGCTGATCGCCTGTGAGCAGATGGGCCGTATCTGCAGAACCATAGAACTGGATGAAAAGTACTGTGATGTCATTGTAAAGAGATACATCGAGCAAGTCGGTTCTACGGAAAGTGTATCTGTGGTGCGTGATGGACAGACGATCAAGTTTGATGATCTGGAGGTAGATGCCGATGGAACAGAATAATCTCACCCTCGGCAGTCTCTTTGATGGCTCAGCGGGCTTTCCTTTAGGAGGCTTGATTTCCGGTATTACCCCACTATGGGCATCGGAAGTTGAGCCTTTTCCTATCCGTGTCACTACAAAGCGTCTGCCGGATATGCAGCACTTAGGAGATGTATCTGCATTAAATGGTGAGGAACTCCCTCCCGTGGATATCATCACCTTTGGAAGTCCGTGCCAGGATATGTCGATGGCGGGCAAGAGGACAGGGCTTAACGGCTCCCGTTCCTGCCTGTTCTATGAAGCAGTAAGAATCGTAAAAGAAATGAGGTGTAAGACCGATGGCAAATATCCAAGATTTGTGGTCTGGGAAAACGTCCCCGGCGCCTTCTCATCCAACAAAGGCGAAGACTTCAAAGCAGTCCTCGAAGCCCTCTGCGGTGTCAAAGATGAAGCCTTTGTTGTTCCTGAACCTAATGGAAAATGGGAAAACGCAGGATGCATCATGGGAGAGGATTTCTCCATTGCGTGGAGAGTCTTTGATGCTCAGCATTGGGGAGTGCCCCAGAGAAGAAAACGTATCTACCTTGTCGCAGATTTTGCAGACAGGTGTGCCGGAAAAATATTATTTGAGTCAGAGGGCGTGTCAGGGTATTCTTCGCAGGGCTTCAAGTCGTGGCAAGGAGCTGCCGGAAGTTCTGAAGAAAGCACTGGAGCGTCAAGCCTGTGCTTAAACGATCAGGGCGGAGAGCGTATGGATGTGACGGAAGATATCACAGCAACTCTTCGAGCAGCATCCAATCATCCGCCTTTGGTGTTTGAGAATCATTCACAGGATACCAGATATAAAGGACCGCTGGAGTCAGCACCGACCGTGCTTTCTACTTATGGAACCGGCGGCAACAACCAGCCTTTTGTACTGGAAGATCAGAAATGCTTTGATGTGCGATTTACCTCTGAGGGAACAAGGAATGCAAGGCAGAACTGCTACGAGACAGAAACCTCCAGGACGATTGATACGGGCGGCAATACCCCGGATTCCAATCAGGGCGGTGTGGCTGTGGTAGCTTACGGCATCTGCTCCAAGGAGAGCCATTCCATGCAGTCGGATAATCCCCACAGCGGATTTTATAAAGCAGACACGGCAAGATGCCTGGATGCCAATGGCGGCAATCCTTCCTGTAACCAGGGTGGTATCGCAGTGATCGAGGGCAACGGCAGCCGACCGTCCCACAAAGGTGACGGCTATAAGGAATCTGATGTCATGTATACCTTAAATGCCACAGAGCAGCATGGTGTTGCTTATGGCATCGACCGTTCGGCATATAACCAGGGAGCGAATGCAAAGTTCGGATTTTCTGTAGATACGGAGATAGAGTCACCGATGGTAGCAAGAGGCGCAGGAGCAGTGGCACAGCTGTGCTTAAATGATCAAGGCGGAGAGCGTATGGATGTGACGGAAGATATCACAGCAACTCTTCGAGCAGCAT
>CAVAON010000202.1:0-2246 GCA_963590215.1 Anaerovoracaceae bacterium
ATCTATGGCAATTCAAAAATCAAATTATGATGGTTCAGAGGAAAAGTTTAATGAATGGGTTGTACGACCAAACCATGATGATAATACTCCTATAGAGGAAACTCAAAATAAAACCGATAACGAACATGGCTCTCACAAAAAAATTACTTCTTACGAAGTGTGATTTACAAAAAACAAGGTGGCATCATAATGGTTCGCAACAGCCAAATAAAAACAACGCACCTAATGCTGAGGTTTTATAAGGCAGTATGACAAAACTTAATAAGACTTAGGCATTGCAATGGCAGAATGAGGCTTTGACTGTATAAGGTCAGAGCCTTTTTTCTGTGCTTAGAAAATTTGCACATTCGCAATTTGAAAACCAGCCGAGTAGAATATAATATACTTTCGGAATCTATAGCTGAATAAGCGCAGCAAACCGGCTGCAAAGTAAAAAAAGACAAAATGAACTTTGAAAACAGAATATTATCCTGAAGTGGTGGAAACATGACATAAAAGAAAGGATTTTGAGAAAAAAGGCGCACTTTAAGACAGGCAGCCTGTATAAGCGGTTATCAGTATGATATAATATAGCTGTTGATCAACAATTCAGGCGGCTTGCTCGAAGAGATTTTTAAGTGAGATGGTATGAGCCGCAGCCCATGCATCAAGATGCTGACACATCATGATGCAGTAGAGACGGCAGTACCACATCTTAGATGAACGGTGTCTGCCGCTTTCTAATAAGTAGTCCTCCTTCTCACGTTTATTGCATCTTTCAGAAGAAGTCCGTTTATTGTATTTCAGTTTCCATTCTTCAGACCCTCTTGGCGGTATGGTAAACATACGAGGGTTATCTTTAGTGGCAACATGAACAACTCTGCCGTAAGGAGAGTCTGAGCATTTATGATCGCAATGTATACCATCGGCATGGAAGGCATTGGGACAGCGATATTTAATTCTCATGCGCTTTTTATCACAGCCGTCACGACACATTTTGAGACCTGCTTCACAAACAGGTATCCCGTCTTTTCCAATGGTATAGTTATCCTTGTATTTGAAACCTGCGGTATTACGCTCGTTGAGATCAATGACAGGATTAATGAAGTTTTCGTGACAGAACCTGTAAATAGCCATAGCATCATGGGCTGAATCAAGGAGTATTTCAGAGATATTAATCTCCCTGAGGAAGGCTTTCATGGAAGCATAGGTATAGCAAAAGGCAAAAGAGTCATGCATAGAAGCCGGATTAAGGAGAGGAAAAACCGGAAGGTCATTTTCTGAATCGGCAGCGGTAAACATGTACAGATTGTAGCCATAGTAGAACCTGTGCCTTGAAGAGTCATAGCCGCAGTCAGTATCAGGCTGAGAGTAATAGCGGTTACAGGAGCAGTTCTTGTCACTGTAGCTGCAGAGCTTTCTGTAGCGGTGTCTTGCAGAAGTAACAACCTCAGTACCGTCTCCGGACAGAACGAGGTTTGAAAGTTTGATAAGGCCCAAATCTACCGAATGCTGAAGAAATATTTTATTGAAGAGCTGAAAAAGCATGGCAAAAGGCTGCTCTGCAGAAGCAGGTGTTTCTTTTAGACTGTCGATGAGCTCTTCCACAGAGAAGGATTCAACAGAATCCGCTTTGTCGTTGAGGTTGCCGGGCCTGCTGACCTTGCGTTTTGGCGCATGTGCATGAGGATTAAAATTATCCTGCGCAGAGAGCCAGAGGCGGTCAACGAAATCGTAGAAAGTACCTACACCGGGAGTATCATCGGGGTGAAAACCTGAGAGTATAGCCGCAAGAGAGTTCATCTTCAGCTCAGCGCTCCAGTCGGTGAAGCTTGTTTTCTTGAAAACAAGAGAAAGCAGCATTGAACGGAGCATGCAGGAAGGCAGTCTGGGAGCAGGGCCGAAAATAGAGTAACAGTCATACATAATCTCATCAACCATGGAGAGGTCAAGATTAAAGAAGCTGTCGATGGTTCTCCAAAGCGAAGGGCCAAAACGGCAATGAGCATCAGGATAATATTGTTTAAGTAAAGATATAAGGGATTTCTGGTAGCCTTTGTGGCCATTAGGGTTAACAGGTTTCAATATATCGCCTCCTTTAGGAAAGTGTAGAATCGGCTTAGTGCCGAGCGGGAACACTTCCTTATCAGGTGCGTCCGCGAAGCGGACGCTGCAAAAATTTGGCGATTTGTCAACCCCCTAATGCAAAAAAAGTCACAAAAATGGGGGATTGTAGAAAATGAATACAATAAAAGCCGCTGATTTAG
>CAVAON010000202.1:2383-2962 GCA_963590215.1 Anaerovoracaceae bacterium
TAGCGGTCTGGAGATTCCGAAAGTATATATCTGAATATGAGGGGATTGTAAGTCCGACATATTTTATTTATGAGTTTACGGATGAATTTGTGCTTGGTGGCTTCCTTCACTATCTTTTAAGAAATGTATATAAGGATGAGTTTAGAAGGATATCTGGCGGAATTAGAGAGGGACAATGGGATTTACCGGCATCCGGATTTGAAAATGAATTGCTTCCGATACCACCTATGGATGAACAAAAAAACATTGTTGCTTATCTAAATGATAAAATCAAAAACATCAATGAAGCTATAAGTGAAAAAAACACACATCTCACTACCCTCGAGGGATACAAAAAGTCTGTAATATACGAATATGTTACAGGCAAAAAGGAGGTAACGGCACAATGATGAATGAAGTGCTTACCGAAAAAGATTACCAAAAGTTCATACTTGAAAGGCTTTCCGAACAGGGATATTCCATCACACCATCTACTAACTATGACAGATTGTTTGCTGTTGACAGAGATACTCTGTTTGAGTTCCTTTATGCAACACAGCCTGATGAAATGGCTGCACTTGAAAAGGTATATAAGGATGA
>CAVAON010000203.1:0-2951 GCA_963590215.1 Anaerovoracaceae bacterium
AAATTGTGGAAGATAAGGATGAAGGCGGATTTGTGGTTTCTTATCCGGATTTGCCTGGTTGCATTACTTGTGGTGAGACAGTGGAGAGTGCGGTGGCAAATGCACTGGATGCAAAAAAAGCATGGATTGAAGTTGCATTAGAAGATGGTGTAGAGATTCATGAACCAGACAGTCTGGAAGACTATTCTGGACAGTTTAAATTGAGAATTCCACGAAGCCTGCACAGATCACTGGCAGAACATTCTAAGAGAGAGGGAATCAGCATGAATCAGTATTGTGTGTACCTTCTTTCCAGAAATGATGCAGTGTTCTCAAAATAAATGTTGTCAAACTTATCTACACCATTTACAATAAGCTGGCAACAAATTGGCAACAGAAAATCAGCGAGTCAAAATAATATATGTAACAGAAATAAAATAACGGCAAAAAAGATACAAAACTTAAACAAATATATTTAAGAGCATCTTTGAACTTGCCGAGTTTGAATGATGGAAAAATGTATTCTGTAGGCAGTAGATATGACTAATAAAAATTCCCCCGTCTCTATAGGCGGGGGAATTTCGGCATCTATTTAAGTATGCACCCTTCGCAAGAAGAAGGCGAAGTCGCGCAGCCGCCCATGGCTGTTTCGCGTACAGAAGGCGAAGTCGCGCAGCCGCTCGCAGCTGTCTCGCAGGCGGATGGAGCAATCGCGCAGCCGCCCATGGCTGTTTCGCGGAGCTCGGCAGGGAGTCTTTTTCCTACTGAGTACATAGTCTGAATCATTTCATCAAGAGGTATCAGCTGAGTGATTCCCGCAAGAGACATCTCGGCAGCGATGAGAGCATTTGCTACCCCGGCGGCATTTCTGTTTTGACAAGGATATTCTACGAGGCCGCCGACTGGATCACATACGAGACCGAGCATATTCATGAGTACAGTGGAGGCTGCATGTGTACACTCCTTTGGAGTGCCATTCATCAGCTCTACTGCAGCTGAGGCAGCCATAGCCGATGCGATGCCGACTTCCGCCTGGCATCCGCCCACAGCTCCTGCAACCGTGGCATTTCTCATGGCCAGATATCCGATGGCACTTGCGTTGAAAAGTGCCTTTACGATTTTTTCATCAGAAAGCTGATAATGCTCCTGCATCGCCAGAAGCAAACCAGGAACGATGCCGGCAGAGCCAGCAGTAGGTGATGCTACGATAAGCCCCATAGAGGCATTTGTCTCCAGAGTAGCCATGGCATATGTCATCGCCTTCTGAAGCAGATCGCCGCACAGTGCTTCGCTCTTTTCCGAATGCATGCGAAGCTTTCGCGACTCACCGCCAATGAGACCGCCCATAGATTTTACGGGATGCTCGACTGGCGAAAATGCGGCATTTTTCATGATTTCCAGCACTCGCAGCATCTTTTTATTTACGGCATCGGCTGTCGTTTCGCTAAGCTCAATCTCACGTATGCGCATAATCTCTGAAATAGGGAGATTATTTTCTTCACAGAGCACCAAGAGCTCTTTTGCATTTTTAAAGTCCATGTTAAAAACCTCTCTTCATTACACCTTTAAAGTCCACGTTAAAATCCTCCCTTCATTACATCTGTACGATCATGCTTTCGTGAATATTCGGATTTTCAAGAATCGCAGGGATAATATTTTCTGGCAGCTTGTCATCGGATTCTACGATTGTATATGCGATATCGCCTTTGCCCTCGCGGAAAAGCCGCATAAATGCGATATTGATATTTCGGTCGCTTAGGCATTTTGTGATATATGCCACGACTCCCGGAGCATCTTGCTGAATAACGATAAGTGTGCTGTATTCTCCTGTAAAATCAACCTTTGCATGGTTTATCTCTACGATACGCACCTTGCCGCCGCCAAGGGATTCGCCGCGCACAGACATCTTCTGCCCCTTTGCATTTTCCATATAGATATCTACAGTATTTGGATGGATATCAGTTTCCTGTTCATTTGGAGTAAAGGTGAAGCTGAGTCCTTTCTCATGAGCAATCTCAAAAGAGTTTCGAATGCGCATATCGTCTGTAGAAAATCCCATTATGCCGCCTAAAAGGGCACGGTCCGTGCCGTGGCCTTGGTAAGTTTTGGCAAAGGAACCATAGAGGATGAAATCGACCTTTCTTAGCGGTCCTTCGATCATCTTCTGTGCGAGATAGGAAATGCGTGCGGCACCTGCGGTATGTGAGCTTGAAGGGCCTATCATATTTGGTCCCATTACATCAAATGCACTTATAAATGACATGTTCGTTCTCCTGTTGTTATTCTAAAGCGTAGTCCGCATGGCGAGTGCGGGAAGGCTTATAACCCGGTGCGAAAAGCCAGTTCAAAGCTTATGACTTGGCGCCTAAAGCCAGTCCAAAGCTTATAACCCGGTGCGAAAAGCCAGTTGAAAGCTTATAACCCGGTGTGAAAAGCCAGTTCAAAACTTATAACCTGGTGCCTAAAGCCAGTAATGCTCTCCGACGCTCAGATGCAGCATGAAGAGATCATAGAGGCAGCATCTGACGCTGCGGTATATACGCTTGTGGTTCGTATTTCTCTTGAATATTCTATCATCTACAAAGGGCCTAATCAAGCATGAGACAGGTCACGATACCACTTCAACTCACGCTTGAACACTCCAACGATTGGGAAATTTATGTCATATTTGACGGGCTGCACACTTCACTTGATATGTTTTATATTTTAATCAGCAATATCAGCTGAGCTATGCTCGTTAGATGGTGCTCGGGGCCAAGAATGCAGTAGGACAGTTTTGTTGGAAGTGTCACTTGAACAGTGCTTGTCAGACAGTGTTATTTTATATCGTCACTGAATCAAGCGGCTTTTAAAGTGCGGCAGAGCACTGACAAGTTTGCTTGACCGGTGAGACGCCTATAGGGGCGGGAGACATCCGACACTATGTTATATTTGAATTATACAAGGAGGAATGATAATGCTGCTTCAATTTT
>CAVAON010000204.1:0-2939 GCA_963590215.1 Anaerovoracaceae bacterium
GGAAATAACAGATTTCATAAGAAAAACAATTAGTCGTACCAAGGCCAGTGTAAATGATGATGAAGTTAGAGAAATTATAGAGAAATATGTATTCAGTCGTAAAGAATTTGCCTTTAGGGATCATGAAGACAATTCGCATATGATAAACAGCATTTTCTTTAACCTGCGAAAAGATCTAAGCATACTTCAACCATATATTGAGGATGATGATATCAAAGAAATCATGGTAAATGGCAAAGATAAAATATTTGTTGAAAAGTCCACAGGCATAGAAGAAACAGAAGATAGCTTTTATAGTGATGAGGCTTTGGAAGAACTTATAAGACGAATAGCAGCCAAGGTTCACAGAGAATTTAATGAGCTCAATCCGATACTTGATGCAAGACTTGAAGACGGTAGCAGAGTCAATGGAGTATACAAGAATATAGCATTGAACGGACCTGCTCTTACAATAAGAAAATTTCCAAAGGAAGCGCTTACTATGGAGCATCTCGTGGCAAACGGTACTATTGACAGGAAGGCTGCAGATTTTCTTAAGGCATGCGTTGAGGCAGGTCTCAATATATTTATAAGCGGAGGCACATCATCAGGGAAAACAACATTTTTGAATTGCCTTGCAGATTATATCCCGCCAGATGAAAGGCTTGTCGTGATAGAGGACTCTGCAGAACTTCAGATTAAAAATCATACCAATATTGTCAGGCTTGAATGCAGAAACTCCAATATACAGGGCAGAGGCGAGGTTACCATGACTGACCTTATTAAAACCAGCCTCCGTATGAGGCCTTCGCGAATCATAGTCGGTGAGGTCAGGGGCGGTGAAGTTGCGGACATGGTAAACGCCTGCAACACGGGTCATGTTGGATTCCCATCTTGACAACAACAACAACAGGGTGTTTCTTACATCTTTCACATACAACAAATCCACTCCAACCAGAGAAAATCCTAACCTAACCACTCAAATAACAGTTCGTTGTTATCTGAGATCAGAGTAAGGGGGATGAATATGGTAGATGGAGCTGCCACATTACAACTGAACATTTCCAAAATAACTAACATTGTTTCTTCTGCCGTCATTTCATCGGGATGGAAAAGGCACAACGTAGGGCAATCCTCAGAAATTGATTATAACTACAGATTTGATCTATACATCAGAAGAAGAAATCTTTCAGGTTTGGTGTCAAAGAATGACGATGATTTAAAAATATCGTCAAATATGCTTGAAAGCACAAGCAACGGGAAACCCATCAATTTCAAGGCTTTAGGCGATTTTTCAACCTTGGTGTCAAAAGCGCCTATGGGAATCCCACAGAAAGATTTGACACCATCTTCAATTTCACGAATCACCAATGGTAGCGAAAACCTTCCTGTTCTGTCTGGTTTTTCGAATTACCCTTCACTTGCAGCTGCACGACCCAATAGTCCAGCTCTTGTAATTGCATTTGACAGCGAATGGTATTACCTTGTTGATGATGGAAAGACATATCGTTCTATTATCTCCTGGCAATTTTCTCTTATAGATGGGCAGGACCTTGTTGAATATGTATTCATCAAGAAAAATGAAAAATATGGGCTCAGCCTTGAACTTGCGGTTGGAAGAATCTTAGACAGCTTAACTTTGGAACCGACAGACATCCGCAAAGTTCGAAAATATGAATCTATTACTGACAGAGATGTCGAAACAGGTGGATTTGTAAATACTCTATTTGATACCAGTACTGAAGCTGTTAAGAATAGCAAGTTTTTATACCCTGATGGAAAGAAATTTCACATCAAATATGATTGGTCAACAACTCAGCATATTCCAGTTGTTTTACTTTGTCATGCTGGTAAGGTTGATGTTTCTGGTCTCGATCAGCGAAAAAAAAATAATAAGGATATCTTGAAATACTGTTATGAAGTCCAAGGGGGTCTTATAAGCCTTCAGCCAATAAAAACATATGCTCAAAGCGTTAATCCTATATATGCCAGAAATCGCAATACACATATCTATCCTGTGAGCCTTCAGCTTGCAGATACCATGTGCCATGCCCCATCTGGCATGAAATCATTAAGTGACCTTGGAAAGACTATTGGATGGGAAAAGATTCAGCTTAATGAAGGTGAAATTGAACATATGGATCAGTTTCTAATAAATAATCCGTGTGCTTACTTTGAATATGCCGCCAATGATAGTGATGTGACTCTTTTATATGAATCTGCCCTTTATGGATATAACAACAAACCGCCTGTAACAGTTACTTCTGCTACAGCCAAAGTAATGAGAGGTGTAATGATGAACTATCTTGGTTGCGAAAACGCAAAACAATTTAATCGTAAATATCGTGGATTAGAGACCGTTGGTCATGGACTTGTTCCTAGAAATAACAGGTCCGGTTATATCGAAAGCACAAGCCTGGAGCCAATTTCTGATAAAGCTAATACCATTCAGTATTATGCTTCCCAAGCTTATCATGGTGGATACAATGCCAGCTGTGATATAGGCTATTTTTCCCAGATTACGTTTGATTATGACCTACTAAATGCTTATCCAACAGCTATGTGCCTTGTTTCAGATGTTGATTGGGAAAATCCTATCAGAAGTGAAATTATAAACCGTGAACTTACACTTCAGGATTTTGTCGTTCCAATTATTGGCGGATATGCACCACTTACAATGATGCTTGCTTATGTAAGATTTGAGTTTCCTTCAGATGTCAAATATCCGTGCATCCCGGTAAATGTTGAAGGCATTCCTATTTATCCATCTTCTTCTGAAGGTATGAATGGTGTTTATGCTTGTGGTCCCGAATTGTTTTTGTCATTACAGCTTGGAGCAAAGGTCTTCGTTGAAAGAGGTTTTATTCTCAACAGCATCATCAATTCTGATAATGGAAAAATGTCTTATTCACTTCAGGCTGCTGTAAAACAGCTTGTTGAAGACAGAGCCAAAGCTAAAG
>CAVAON010000205.1:0-2916 GCA_963590215.1 Anaerovoracaceae bacterium
ACATGATGCTTAACAGTATTTTTTGAAATATACAAACGGTCTGCCATGTCCTGATATGTTGCGCCCTCGCACAGTAGTTTAACTATATCTTTTTCACGTTCTGTAAGCCCTGTTTCAGATGTCAGCAGTTCAAGTTTTTCCTTTGTGGCTTCATCAGATTGTTCTGTAGGCCGTCCGGAAAGGCAGTATTTAATCGCATACCAAAGCAGGCACATACCAAACAGCAGCCGTATAATCGCTGTTGCATTTATTCCTCCATCGCCATATTGATAAAGTGCAATATGGCCTACTATAAGGCTTAGTGCGAATTTAGTGTTTTGAATCCCGTCAGCAGTAATAAGTACAGTTGCCGCAAGTGTGATTTTTTCAAATGCTGGAGGCTTTCCCTCAGCCAAAAGCTTCCTGGCTATCAGGATTATGCATGCAATATTGATGGTAGTAAGAAAAAGTGAAACCGCCAAATCCATCACTACAGCACATGGTTTTAATGTGTTGTTGCCAACAAAATATCCGTCATCAAGTATCCAGCCATAGTTAATCATGGATATTGCAAGGGAGAGTACATATCCATATTTTACGGTTTGCCACAATGCAGAATATTTATCCTTAAAAAGGAGTTCCATCAAGAACATATACCATGAGAATTGCATTGTGACAGCAAGCCATATATCAAGTACACGTATAATAGCTCCGGTTTTGTAATAAGAGGTTATGACGCTGTAATAATCTATCAGAAAATATAGCACATTTATAAGGAGAAGACATATTGCTGTAACAAGCAGATATCGATATGTTCCTGTTATTTTCCGATGTTTTGTCAGCAAAACAAGCGCAACCGGTATAGCCGCTACTATAATAGCAGCCATGTATGTAATTCCCATTGCACTATGAAAATTCATAAAATAAATTCCTCCTACAAAATGTGATTTGCAATTCCAATTATATAACAATGAGGAAGCATAAACAACAAAAAGAATACCGGCTGCTGCCGGTATTCTGAGAGTGTGTCAGTGTTTTCATTTTACAGTGAGCTTTTCTCCAAGGGTCTTCATGCCGCTGATTTCCTGTTCCATGTATGCCTTAAGCTCAGGAATCAGTTTTGCTTTTGCGTTTTCATAAATACTGATCTCGTCTTTGTAACCTTCACTGTTTGTGCCTGTAAGTAATGCATGTGTTGCTTCGTAAGTATCTGCCCTTGCAACTTTCTTTCCGTATGAACGGTTGTCGGTTACATATTCACAGAACACAGTCTTCAAAGCTTCTTCTGAAACTTTATTACTAAAATTATATGCACCGTATTCTACTCCGCCATTTATCTTCCATGCACTGCCAAAAGCTTTCTCTGTGTTTCCTGTTTTGAGGCCTTCGATCACAGCGTCTATTGTGTTTATATTGGTTTGAACGATTTCATGGAATATGTAGACATTGCCGTCTCCGCTCATTCCAAGGAATTCATCCTGCAGATACTGATAAGCCTCCAGGCTCTGCTTATTGAGAGCAAGTGCCTCTTTCATGATTGCAGAAGTGTCTTCTCCTGCTGCAACAGCTTTTTCATATGAATCATTTATTTCTTTTGCTTTTGCGGTAAAGGCTTCGCTGCTGCTTCTTAATTCTTTCAATGCTGCCTTGTATGCCTCAACATCGATGCCCGCTTCTTTGTATAATGCATCGTTTCCGTCTATTGCTTTTTCAAGCTCATCACACCTCAAAGTGTAATCGAACACAATTGCCGGAGACTGATCTACATACATAGCAACTGCACCTGATAGTTTCAATGCATAATCCATAGCTTCTGAGCTATATTCTTCAGCATCATCGTATTTAGTGTGGTAAGTGCTCAAAACGTTGCCGTCTGTGCCATATTGAGCATTTATTTCGTAGCAAGGTACCCCCTTGAACTGGTAGCATATAGCATCACTCATAGGCTGTGAGCCGTTTCTTTCTGTTATTGTAGCATTTGTTCCAATCAAATCAAGCAGTCCGCTTTCGTTAATTATTTCGTTTCTGATTTCACTGTTTTCTTCAGTTGACATGAACATGCTCTGGATTCCGCCTTTTGTGCCTGTCTTTGCAGGAAGTTCATAGTTGAGGATTCCTAAAGTTGTACCCCTCCATTCAGGATGAGCTTTAGTAATCATCTGCCATGAGCCTTCCGCCCAATCAGTTTCTGTTCCCTGTCTGCCCCATTCTTCTGAACCATGAGCTATAAAGATAATGTCATTTACAGGTTTGTATCCTGAATCAATCATACCTTTTGCCATTGCAGCGACAAGAGCTACTGCGGCGCTGTCATCATTCATGCCGTAGAAATATTTGTCATAGTGCCCTGCAACAAGAATCTGCTGTCCTGTATTGCCGCTACCTTTGATTTTGCCAACTACATTATATGAAATTCCGTTCTGATTGCCTACTTCATTATTAACTACTAATTTTGAAGTTGGTGTTTTGCCTTTTTTCTCAATCTTCTCAATAGCGTCTATTATCGAAAGACCATCTGCTCTACTGATGCTTACGCAAGGAAGTTTGTAATCTATTGAGCATAAATCCTGCATCTGGCAGGCAGTATCCCATTTATCACCACGCTGATTTCCATTTTCGTCAACGTACTGGCTTGAATATGATATAAGCCCTGCAGCACCCTGGAAGTATGCTTCATGATAGTGAGGGGTTATCCAGTACTCTTCATTCTGATTTATATCGATAAGAACGATTTTACCGTTCATATTTCTATCGTCGCCTTTGAGTCCCTGCTCATCATAATATTTTTCATAATCTGATTCATATCCGTGATTCAGATATACTACTTCACCTGTAACGCCATCACTGTCTGTGCCGGAGCTTGCGTAGGATACAGGGTTAAGTTTGATATTTACGTCAGCATCTTTGTTTTCAAGTGTGAATTCTGCACCGTTAAAC
>CAVAON010000206.1:0-2916 GCA_963590215.1 Anaerovoracaceae bacterium
TGCAGAGGAGGTATTAAAATGAGCACATTAGCAATTCTTGTACCTATCGCTGCGTTTGTCGGTCTTATAGTGGCATATGCACTTGCTGCATGGATTGGCAAGCTTGACGAAGGTAACGAGAGAATGAAGGAAATCTCAGGTCATATACGCGAAGGCGCTATGGCATTCCTCAAGAGGGAATACAAGACTATGGCAATAGTTATAGTTGTATTATTCCTGATTATAGGATTTGCGTTAGGCAGCTGGGTAACAGCCGTACTTTATGTAATAGGTGCGCTGCTGTCAGTACTTGCAGGTTTCTTTGGAATGAACGTTGCAACTCTGGGTAATGTAAGAACAGCAAATGCTGCACAGAAAAGCGGCATGGCAAAAGCCCTCAAGGTTGCTTTCAGATCAGGCGCTGTTATGGGTCTTTGCGTTTCAGGTCTTGGCCTTTTAGGTCTTGGCATAGTATTCTGCGTTCTTGACCTTGCAACAGTAATGCAATGCATAACAGGCTTTGGCCTTGGTGCATCATCAATGGCACTGTTTGGAAGAGTAGGCGGCGGTATCTACACCAAGGCTGCAGACGTAGGCGCTGACCTTGTAGGTAAAGTAGAAGCAGGCATACCTGAAGACGACCCTAGAAATCCTGCAGTTATCGCAGATAACGTAGGCGACAATGTAGGCGACGTTGCAGGCATGGGTTCAGACCTGTTTGAATCATACGTAGGATCAATCATATCCGCTATCACACTTGCTGCAGTAGCAGCAGCCAATGCAGGAGGAGCATTCTCAGAAACAGCAGCAGCTGTATTCCCACTTGTTCTTTCAGGTATAGGCGTTTTAGCATCAGCAATAGGCATATTGCTTGTAAGAGGTAAAGAAGGCGGCAATCCGTCATCAGCTCTTAACATGGGAACATATATCTCAGGTGCAATAGTTATTGTTGCATCATTCATATTAAGTAATGCAATGCTTCACAGCCTTTCATATGCATGGGCTATAATTGCAGGACTTATTGTAGGTATAGCAATCGGTAAAATCACTGAAATTTATACTTCAGCAGATTACAAATCAGTTAAAAAAATTGCAGAGCAGTCACAGACAGGTTCGGCAACAACTATAATTTCAGGCCTCGGTGTTGGTATGATGTCAACATTATGGCCTATCATCTGCATCTGTATCGGTATCATTGTTGCATATGCAGTTGCAGGCGTATATGGAATCGCTCTTGCAGCAGTAGGTATGCTTTCAACAACAGGTATGACAGTAGCTGTAGACGCATACGGCCCTGTATCAGACAATGCCGGCGGTATCGCAGAAATGTCAGAGCTTCCTCCGGAAGTAAGAGAAATCACAGATAAACTCGATGCAGTAGGAAATACTACAGCAGCTATAGGTAAAGGATTTGCCATCGGTTCAGCAGCTCTTACAGCATTGGCTCTGTTTGTATCATATGCAGAGGTTGCAGGACTGACAGTAGTTGACCTGTTAGACCCAATTGTAATTGTAGGAATATTCATCGGAGCAATGCTTCCGTTCCTGTTTACAGCACTTACTATGAATTCAGTAGGTAAAGCTGCGAATCAGATGATTGAAGAAGTAAGAAGACAGTTCAGAGAGAAAAAAGGCATCATGGAAGGTACAGAAAAACCTGACTATGCTAAATGCGTAGATATTTCAACTGGTGCAGCTCTCAAAGAAATGATTGCTCCGGGTCTTATTGCAATCGTAGTACCTATTATTGTAGGTATAGTACTTGGCGTTGAAGGACTTGGCGGCATGCTTGCAGGCGCACTTTCAGCAGGTGTACTTCTTGCTATCATGATGGCAAACGCAGGCGGAGCATGGGACAATGCCAAGAAATACGTTGAAGAAGGCAATTACGGTGGTAAAGGTTCAGATACTCACAAAGCTACAGTTGTTGGCGATACAGTAGGAGATCCGTTTAAGGATACATCCGGACCGTCAATCAACATTCTTATCAAGCTTATGACTATCATTTCACTTGTATTCGCTCCACTGTTTGTACAGATTGGCGGATTACTGTAATTGAAGACGTCAGGGCAGGTAGAGAAATCTATCTGCTCTTTTTTTATTTTTTGTGCAATAAATTGCGTGTCTTTTGTGTTGTATATATAAATGAGCAAATATGGAGGAAAAACAAATGAGAGAAGATATCAAAAATGAAGTGCAGGAAGTTAAAACGAATGAAAACAAAACAAACAAAAAACTGAAAATAGCCCTTGTAATAGCAATTGCTGTTATAGTAATAGGTGGAGCAGTGTTTGCAGTATCAGCAGCAAAGGGCGGCGAAAGCGATAAGCAGCAGATTGATTCTGAAATAAACAGCCAGCAGCAGATACCGGAAGATGTAATCGGTGAAGAGGCTGCACTTGAAGCGGCAATCAGGGAAGCAGGGGTTAAGGAAGCAGATGTGACGAATTCATATGTGGAGCTTGAATCGGATGACGGCGTTGTAAGATATGAAGTTGAGTTCTATGCAGATAATACAGAATACAATTTCGAGATTGATGCACAGACAGGAAATATCCTGAGTTATGAAAAAGAAGACGCAACTGGTTCGTACAGTGTCGATGGTAGTAGTGAGGCTGCTGTATCAACGGAAGAAGCAAAGGAAATTGCCGTGAAAAAGGCAGGAGTGAATTCTTCTGAAATATATGATGTGGATGTGGAGCTTGAACATGGTGCATATGAAGTGAGCTTTAGTTGTGGCGGAATGGAATATGAATCTGTGATAGATGCAGAGAGTGGTGATGTGCTGCATTTTACCAGTGGCTATGATGATTAAATAACCGGTATAAGGTAGGGAAAACAGGAGATATATTTTCTGAAAAATCGGGCAAAAATTTAAGTCGAAAAAAATACAAAAAAGGTATTGACAAAAGGGTGGTGGTTTGGTAAGCTAATATA
>CAVAON010000207.1:0-2910 GCA_963590215.1 Anaerovoracaceae bacterium
GTGTATTGTACTCGTAATGCTCAATCAGCTTTTTGCTCTTCTGCAGGAAGAAAGTCAGTCTCTGCTTCTGCTTACCATTCACTTTGTCGGCATACAGGATGTCATTGGCTGCCTCAATATCAGCCGGATCTAATATGCCGTAAGCATCTATCTTAGCTTCCAGATCATATACCGCGCTCGGTGTTACAGAGTTGGCCAATAATGTCGTTGTGTAATATGGTGCAAAGGCAGACTTGATATCTTCATAGCTGTTTACAAAATCCAGCACGAAGGTCTTCTTGTCATATGGTGCACAGATACGATTTAATCTGGATAAGGTCTGCACGGCATTGACGCCTTTCAGCTTCTTCAGCACATACATAGCACAAAGCTTTGGCTGGTCAAATCCGGTCTGGTATTTATTTGCTACCAAAAGTACCTGGTATTTATCTGTATCAAATTCCTTTGTCAGACGATCCTCCGGAAATCCATTGATAGAGGCTTCCGTGTACTCCTGCTCATCATCCGGAAGCTTTACTTTGCCGGAGAAGGCAACAAGAGCATGAATGCCCTCATATCCCTTCTTAGCAATGTAGTCTTCAAATGCCTGACGATATTTCACTGCGCTCTGACGGGAAGCGGTAATCACCATTGCCTTGGCCTGGCCACCAAGTTCATTCATGACCGTAGTTCGGAAATGCTCTACGATCACTTCCACGCGCTGTGCAATGTTGGTCTCATGCAGTTCAATGAAACGGGCAATCTGGCGCTTCGCATCATTAGTCTTACAACGAGGATCTTCCTCGATTTCCTTGTTGATCTGATAGAAGGTCGAGTACTCCGTATAGTTCTGCAGTACATCCAGGATAAATCCCTCCTCGATAGCCTGCTTCATGGAATACACGTGAAAGGCTTCCTTCTGGCCCTTGGTATTCTGATGTCCAAAGAGCTGGATAGTAGTAGGCTTCGGTGTGGCCGTAAAAGCAAACATAGATACATTAGCCTGCTTGCCATTTCGCTTGATTTCACTGGAAATCATATCTTCCACATCAGCTTCTGTATCTTCACCGGAGCCAAGCGTCATGGTGATCGCCGCCATGTCCTTACCGGCAGTGGAAGAATGTGCCTCATCAATGATGACTGCAAACCGCTTGTTCTTCAGATTCGCCACGCTGTCCACAATATACGGGAATTTCTGAATCGTGGTCGCAATGATCTTTGTATTGCCATTCAGAGCAATTGCCAGATCAGCGGATACACACTTGTCATCCATAACACGGATTAGGCCTGCCTTGTGCTCCATACCCATGATGGCCTTCTGCAGCTGTCGATCTACTACAACTCGGTCGGTAACAATCACAACATTGTCAAAGATAATCTTATTGTTGGCATCGTGCAGCGAAGTCAGACGATGCGCCAACCATGCGATGGAATTTGTCTTTCCGGAACCGGCACTGTGCTGAATCAGATAATTCTGCGCTGTTCCATTCTCCCGCACGTCCGCCAGCACTTTACGGATAACATCCAGCTGATGGTAGCGCGGAAAGATGAGATTCTCTGAGCGTTTTACTTTTCCAGATTCCTCATCGACTTTCTCTTTTACCTCGACAAAGATAAATTTGCTTATCAAGTCAAGAATCGTATCTTTTGTGAGAATGTCCTCCCACATATAAGACACACTGTATTTATCTTCAAATATCGGATTACCTGCTCCGGCTGTAACGCCATGACCATTGCCCATGTTAAATGGCAGGAAGAATGTAGCCTGACCGTCAAGCTTAGTGGTCATGTATACTTCCTCTAAATCCATCGCAAAGTTGACAAGTGTTCCGGCTTTGAAGCGGAAGAGTCTTGTTTTTGGATTACGGTCAGTACGGAACTGATAGATAGCATCCTGGTAAGACTGACCTGTTGCATTGCATTTCAGTTCAAATGCCATGATAGCCAGACCGTTCAGGAAGATAACAACATCAATTCTTTCCTTGTCGCTGGCCCAGACTTCCTCCATGGCGGAGAAAATATTCTGACCATATTTCTTCGTCAGCTCTGGATTAAAAGTAGTCGCAGGCTTGGTGTACATGAGCTCAATCTTCTGATTGGAAAGCTCGATGCCATGCTTCAGCACCTCGATCAGACTTCCACGCGTCTTAGTTGTCTCTGCATTGATGAAGCTGACGATTGTCTCCTCCAGATCATCCTTGTAAATCTTACGTAGATACTCCATCGTATCCGGCTGTGTATCGTTCAGGAACTGAAAAAGCATCTCACGATCCACAGCATAGTAGCGATCAAAGTTTGACGCTTTGCGGATTACGAAGCCATTGTCCTTCTCTAAACGTTCCAGCAGAAACTTCTGATATTCCTTCTCGGAAAGAATAGAGGCCTTGTGAATCAACTTATCATGATAAACTCTGGTCCTCTGAACAGTGCCGTCGGCTTTATTCTCTTCAAATGTGATGTTGTTATTCTCCATCCGCTGGCACCTCCTTCTTTCCGGTGACATATTCGTAAATCAAGGACTTTTTGTATTCGGCAAGTATTTCTAATTGCTTCTGTTTATCATCGATACAAGCGTTAATTTCAGCACACTTTTCATCCAGATAATTAGCTATACTTTCCTGAGTTTCTACCGGAGGCACTGGGACCATGAAATTATTAAACGAAGATGTCTGCAATCTCCATCGACCCAAATTAGAAACTCCCTGTCCTAATGAGTAGAATACCCGATTCATGTAACAGGTCTGCATAATATACTTGTAATAATTCAAGTTATTATTTCTGTCTCTTAATCTAAAAACACGATAATCTGGGCTTGTCACGCCAAATAATTCAGAACAATCCACCCAGCCAGTCAGAAGATCCATGTGATTCATAACAAAATCACCCGGATACACAAATTGATAATTGGCATAGCTTTCCGCTATCTGTCCT
>CAVAON010000208.1:0-2903 GCA_963590215.1 Anaerovoracaceae bacterium
TCATGCCATCCATCGAGGTATTAAGGTCTCCCAGGATATCATTGAGGGAGCGCATGTTTCCTTCGGAATCATAGGTTTCCACGCCCAGTTCCTTCATGACCTTTGCCGCACCGTCAGTCGGATTCTGTAAAGAAAGAATCACATTTCGAAGATGTGTACCTCCTTCAGCACCCTTGATACCATTGTTAGCTAAAATACCGAGAGCCGTGTTTAATTCTGCAGTTCCACCTTTGATGGATTTTGCCGTAGCACCGATTGTCAAAATACCTTCTCCAAGCTGTGCTACAGAGGTATTTGTGGTAGATGCCGTCTTTGACATCTGATCCACCATCGTGGTGGCTTCATCCGTTCCCATGCCGAGGGCAGACATAGCGTCCGTAACCATATCTGATGCAGAGGCGAGGTCGATATCACCTGCAGCCGCAAGATTTAGGACTGTCGGCAAAGTATCACACATCTGCTGTGTATCGTATCCCGCAAGTGCTAAGTAGTTTAAAGCTTCTGCACATTCAGATGCAGAGAAGGCTGTGTTTGCACCCATTTCCTTTGCCAAATCTCGAAGAGTATCCATTGTGTTGACTGTCTGACCATCCACGGTAGACATGGAATCCTTTGTGGCACCCATAGTGGCTTGAACTTGGCTCATGGCTGTGTCAAAGTCTGAAGTTGTCTTAACAGCCGCCACACCCAAACCGGTAACAGCAGCCGTGACAGGAAGAAGAGTTGTTCCTACCGATGAAATCTTACTTCCGACATTTTCAAGCTTGCCGCCGATTTCCTCGATTTTTGCAAGAGCGGCATTAGAGGTTACAGCCTCCTCAGCAAGCTTTTGTAACTCCTGCTCCGTTTCGATAATCTCTCTTTGCAGAGCATCATATTTATCTGCACCGAGGTCACCATTTTCCATTTGTGTTTTTGCTTGCTCCTGGGCAGATTTTAAAGCATCTAACTTTTCCTTTGTCGTGCCGATAGCTTCCTTTAAAAGCTTCTGCTTCTGTGTGAGCAGTTCCGTATTGGTCGGATCAAGCTTCAGTAGTTTATTTACATCCTTTAACGAGGACTGCGTAGTTTTGATAGAGGAATTGACGCTCTTTAGCGCCTTATCAAGACCTGTGGTGTCTCCACCGATCTCAACAGTAATTCCTTTGATTCTGCTTGCCATGAAGCGTCACCTCCTTAAAATTGGCATAAGAAAAGCACCGATCAACTTGTGACCGATGCTTAAGATTATATTGGTTATTCCATTTTCATGTTTTCGAGTTGCTTTGCCTGATCACGGGCAACGTAGATAACTGCCGTAATCTGAACCTTACTGTTTTCTTCATCTATCCAAAAGTAGACGTAGTAATTCTTTACACGCATCCTATGGATTCCTTCTGATCTCCAGGGTTCTTCTTCTGTTAGCTTTATGCGTGTAGGCATTTCAGAAAGACTTTTAATTTCCTTTCGCAGAGTGGCAATAGTGTTATAGGCCGCCTCTGGTGCCAATAATTCATTGGCTATATAGGCTTTAATGCTTTGTAAATGCTCACGAGCTTGTTTGGTGATCCGTATTGTATATTCCTTCACAAGTTATCCCCTTTTCTCAAGTTCATCAAAAACCTCGTCCATATCGAAAGACTCATCAGCTTTAGCCTGCTGTAAACCAGTAGCCATCATCTGATTGAACTGAGCTATTGTCATCTCATCTCTGGCAGGAACCGTAGATGGAAGTGTAAGAGAAAAAGGAATACCATGCTCGCGTATTACTGTTCTAAGGAATATATTGATTGCCGTTGTCATATTCAGACCGAGCTCATTAAAAATGGCATCCGCCTGATCTTTGATTGCTTTATCTGTTCGGATATTTAAATTCGTTGTGGTTGCCATAGTAAACACCTCCGTTTGAGTATGTTATATCCAGAAATTCGTTTACTGTCAACATATTGTCATTACAAGCATGTACCATTTGTCATTACAAACACGTACCATTTGTCATTACAAACACGTACCATTTGTCATTACAAACATGTACCATTTGTCATTACAACTATGCTCCGCATTTACTTGCGTACATTACAAGCAACAATTATACCATTCGCAACGGAGCGTGATTTCTATGCGTGATTTCTATGGGAGAATCAATCAAACCAACGGCCATCGGTAATATGAGCCGTGAAGAACCTTTAATTTCCTTCTTTCCGATTAAGATAAATGTAGAAGCCCACATTTAAAATGATGCCTACTGCCGTTGACACTGGCGCAGCAAGCCCGATTCTCGTTAGGGATGCGTTTGGTTCTATACTCATAAAATAAGCCATAGGCAGTCGGACGCACAGAGTCTGGATGATACCCTGAATCATAACCCAGACAGTTTTGTTGCAGCCATTAAAGTAGCCTACCATGCTAAAAAGCACAGCAGTGACGATAGCTTCCGGCGCAAAGCCCTTCAGGTATTCAAAGCCCTTTGCCACGACATCCGCATCTGTTGAAAATAAGCCAGCTAGCAGGTCACCCTTAAAGAATACAAAAATAAAGACAACGATACCAAAAGCAAGGCCGATTCTTATTCCGGTATACATGGACTTACGTGCTCTTTTATTGTTGCCGGCTCCGATATTCTGGGCTACAAAGGAAGCCATAGACTGCATGAGTGCGCTTGGAATCAGCATGACAAAGTTGACGATCTTGCAAGCTACACCATAGCCAGACGAGGCATTAAGACCCAGACGATTGACGAAGGCGCAAAGAGCCAGAAATGAAATCTGTGTCAGAAATTCCTGCATGGCCAAAGGCAGACCGATGGAGATGAATCTTTTGCATTCTTGGTTGAAGCTAAAATCCGATTTTTTAAATGAAAAGGCAAGATTCTTTTTTAGCAAAATGGCGATAGCAAGTATCACGCTGACAGCCTGAGCTACCAC
>CAVAON010000209.1:0-2899 GCA_963590215.1 Anaerovoracaceae bacterium
TAGCCTGTGTATGATACATTCGGAACATAAGTATCACTTACTCCGTTAATGTTATAGCTATATTGATTGCCATCAACTGTTACCGTGATAGGCACTTCATTAGGTAATGTAATATTGGCTGTTTCGCCATTTTTAACAGTTACAGAAGTTCTTGTTCTGTCTTTTTCTACTGTTATGCTTACATTATCGCCATCATAATCTTCATCAAGATTATATGTCTTTTCGCCTACTTTTAATGTCGGCATTGGATACCTTGTAAGAGTGTTTATATTAACAACAGCAACTCCATAGCTATCCATTACAATGTCACCTGATACGCCATCTGATGCGTAATTATATGTTACAGGTGTTGATTTTCCGTTTTCTTCGGAAACTTCAAAATAAAATGGAGTGTCATTAAGCACATATGCGTCTTTTGTAGCAATTTCCTTGACATAGTATGTTCCTTTAGGCAGTTTTATCTTTGTAGTTGATTTTCCGTTTTCATCTACATCAAATACTCCTACCAAAGTATTTGCAGGAACTACAGAATGAAGTGTTCCCATAACAGTATTTGCAACTGGTGTGCCTGTACTGTCAAGTACGCTTATTGCCTCGTTTGTATAAATACCAAATTCAGCTCCGTCTGTAGGGTAAAATTCCTCACTCTTATATGCAGTTTCAAAGACTTTTTCAAGGTCTATTTCTACTGTTACTGCCTCATTTCTAACTGTGGTATCAGTCCATACCAAAGGTGTGAACTGGTCTTTGTAAGTCAGCTCAACTTCTTTTGCTTCTGAGTTTGTAATATATCCGTTAGGTGCTGAAAGCTCTCTTACGATATATTTACCAAGTGGCAGCTCTTTTGAGGTTGCTTTTCCTGTAGCGTCTGTAGTTACTGTGTCTACAAGGTCAGATGTTGAGTATCTTGTAGTTTTATAGGTGCTTGAAAGCTCAATTACTCCTACACCATTTCCTGATGCAGCTGTAGAACAGTAGAATTTACCTGTGTATCCGTCAGAATATGTGATTTCAACAGCTTCATTTTCGCCTTTGTCTGAGATAATCTCTATTGTGTAATAAAGGTCATCAGCACTGCCTCCATGATATTCAGCAGTTACAGTTACTCCGTTACAAGGTGTGAATGTTACTGTCTGATTGTCATATCCTAAATCCTTAAACCAATCTAATGTTACCTCACTGCTTCCGCCCTCTGCATCAACGTTTACGAATTTAAGTGTAGGTACAGTTTTTTCGTGTATGTTATCTACTGCTGATGCAGGCACTGTGATAAGTGTCTTCTGGGAGCCTCCGGCATAATACATTTCTGTCTTAATTCCGTCTCTGCTCTGGAAGTAGACAGGTGCATAAGGCTCTGTAGATACAAATGTTGTTGTATTTTCTTCTGTTTCATAAGTTGTGCCTACTCCTGTATCTATCTGAGGTGCTACAGTTTCATCGCCCTGTTTTGTTATTACAGTTTTAGCTTTCTTATCAAGAGTAGCCTGTGATTCTATCTCAAATCCATCCCATGTGAATTTGAAGCCATCTTCATTGTCACTTTGCTGTGTGTATCTAAGGTCATATTTTTCGACAAGTGCAGTTTCAAAATTAGCATACTCATCACAAGCAAGCCATGTTTTATCTGCAAGAAGCACTTTGTACTCTCTTACACCATCTACATCCTTATATTCCATGACGAAATCGCCATAAGAAGTTTCGGTGTATCCTTCCTCAATCGTATAATCAGGGAGTACATTACCTTCAGCATTGCAATCTACCCATATAGTCTTAGTCGCATCTTCTGGGTCGTAAACTCTTACTTTGTAGAATTTGCTTATGCTTTCATCTTCATTTGTTACTTCTTTTTCCACGACTATACGCTTATACGCTGCTATTGAATCCTTGTAGGAATAGCCTTCCGGATATTCAGGAAGGTTAGGTCTACCCATAACAGCTGCGTGTTCGCCTTCTTTGTCGTAAACGCCATCGCCATCATCCACTTCAGGTTCTACTACTTCTTCTCTTACTTCGTCTGCTGTAAATTTAGCAAAGGTGTATTCTGTCGGAGTATACCTTTTAGCAGAGCCAGCTGAGAAGTCTGTAATATCACCATTCCAGTCTTCTGTTTCTTTTCCGTCTGCTTCAAATACATAAGACTTATATGTTTCATCAAGAAGATTTCCTTCTGTAAAGTTACCATATGAACCTAAAGGAATTTCTATAGGGTTTCCGTCAGCATCTTTTCCAACATACTGCTTAGGAAGAGTTGTTCCTACTGCTGTCTTAACAAGATTTCCATCTTCGTCTTCATCATAGGTGCTTGTTCCGATTGCAGGAACTCCGCCTTTCTTTGATATTGTAGTCTTAATTACTGAAACATCGGTAACATTCTTACCGCCTGCCTTGTATGACATTGTTACTGCAACATCATATCTGTAAGTGTTATCTTCATCCTCTGTTTCATAAGTGTATGTATATGTTGAATCCTTTTGCTCCGGGGTAACATATATTGTTCTCTTTGCATTGCCCTCATCTGCGTCTCTTTCAAGCATATACCAAAGCTTTGCACCACTTGTATGGTCGAGGTTTCCTGTTTCATATACGCTTCCTGAATAAGTCTTTCCAAGAAGTGCTTCAACTGTTTCAGCAACTGATCCTGAATTTGTTGATTTATTCTTAGTCATTTCAAGTTTTTCGCCCGAAATAGTATCATAAATCTCAGGTCCGTCGTTTCCGTCACCTAAATTTATATCTTCAGATGCGAAAATACCGAAAACTGCTCCTCCTATTTTCTTTATTCCATCGAAAACAGGCTGGAACATTTCTTTTCCTGCAATAACTACCTTTTCCCAACCGGAGAAGTCTTCGCCCTCTTTGTATATTTCAATCTTGCCCTTTACCTGATTGTTAGGCATTG
>CAVAON010000210.1:0-2892 GCA_963590215.1 Anaerovoracaceae bacterium
GTTTATTAATGTCACGAATAATATATAATTTTCGTGACATTAAGCACAAAAGACCTTGATATGATGTCACGAATAATATATAATTTTTGTGACATAAAGGAGGTAGCACAATGGATAATGGATACATGTTAGAGATACGAGAACGCATCTTATCCGCAGAAGATGGAGCCGTCTTTGTTGCTTCTGATTTTGCAGATATCGCAGACACCACAACAGTTCGTCAAAGCTTACAAAGGCTTTATAAATCCGGCATCCTTCGCAGAATTATTCGAGGTGTTTACGAAAAGCCCAAGTACAGCAAACTACTTGATGAATATGTTGCAACAGATCCTGATATGGTTGCCAAAGCTCTGGCCAGAAGCTACCATTGGACAATTGCTCCATCGGGAAACACTGCTCTTAATCTCCTAGGGCTATCCACACAGGTTACGGCTGTTTGGTCCTATATCAGTGACGGCCCCTACAAAACCTATGAATGGAACTCTACAAAATTGGAATTCAGGCATCGAACCAATAAAGAGATCACCGGACTATCTTACATGACAAGTCTGGTAATTCAGGCCCTAAAAACATTAGGCAAGACTAATGTATCCCAGGATGTGATTCAAACGCTTACTGCAAAGCTATCTGAAGAAGAGAAACAAGCCTGCCTAAAAGAGGCAACTGAGGCGACAGATTGGGTTTATGATACAATACGAAAAATTTGCGGAGGTAACAATCAATGAGAAACATAGCAAGATTATCGGATAATGATCGGCGTGAATTATTCCGAAACACAGCTGATAAAATGGGATTAAAAGATGCCATCGTCGAAAAAGACTTTTGGGTATGCTTTACCCTGGATTACCTCTTTCACCGCTGTCCCTGGAAGGATTCCATAACATTTAAAGGTGGCACCAGCTTATCTAAGGCATTTCATCTGATCAGTCGTTTTTCTGAAGATATTGATTTGATACTGGACTGGCGAGTTTTAGGCTATACAAAGGATGAGCCTTGGGAGAAACGTTCTAACACCAAACAGGATGCTTTCAACAAAGAGGCAAATGCGCGAGCTGAAATATTTCTGGCCGAACAATTCTGCCCGAAGATCAAGGAGGAGCTGTCACAAGAGCTTGGCTTAGATGCCAATATCTACATTGATGAAAAAGATAAGCAAACCGTCATTTTCGCTTATCCACACCTTTTTACGAGCACTGCCACCTTACAGGTGATTCGTCTGGAAATAGGTGCACTTGCCGCATGGACTCCTGCAAAAATAGCACAGATAGAACCTTATGCTGCTACCTATTATCCAAGAATATTTGAGCAGAAGGATACTGCAATCCTGACCGTTGCACCGGAACGAACCTTCTGGGAGAAAGCAACCATCCTACACCATGAAGCCAACAGGCCAGAGCACCTAGAAATGCCTCAGCGCTATTCTCGCCATTACTACGATCTTTACCGAATGGCTCAAACTCCTGTGAAAGATACAGCTTTTGCACATATAGAGCTTTTACAGACAGTTGTAGATTTCAAAATGAAATTCTATCCAAGAGCCTGGGCAAAATATCCGGAAGCTGTTCCTGGAACACTTAAGCTAATCCCGCCAGAATATCGTTTCAAGGTATTAGCCGCAGACTATGAAGCCATGAAAGATATGCTCTACGGTGATGCTCCTGAATTTAATACTATTATGAAAGCTGTTGGGGAATTGGAAAAGGAAATCAACTCCCTGTAACTATTTGTCCTACAAAAAGTCAAGGGGATAGACACTTGAAGCCCCGCTTCCCATTGCAAATAATGCCATGGTTATTAATGTTAAAAGCAAACAAATCATCCGCGTAAACTTTTTCATACTCTTTCTCCTAAAACTTAAATTTTCTCGGATTAATTAATAACCCGACGTTGCGTCATCATAAGTGTCTTGCATCGATTTGTATAATTCAGAATCAACTCTTTTTTCATAATCTGAGAAACTCTTATCGTTTTCATTTGGCATTATTACTAAACGCATATGAAAAAATTTTTATTTTAGGAAAAGTGGGTATGTTTTAGAAAAGTAACATCCATATTGGACATTAGAAATAACTCAAAAATTTGTTTCCTGATAAAACTTTTGATCTAAAAGTGTATCATAAGTGTATCACGAAGGCATAAAAAAGCCCGCAAAGCCTTGATTTTATAGGTTTTGCGGGCTTTTTATTTTTCTTATTTGCTATTCAAGCTCGATAGTTCCAGGTGGCTTACTTGTCAAATCGTACATGACTCGGTTAACCCCCTTGACCTCATTGATAATGCGGCTCATTACAGTCTGTAGTACCTCGAAAGGTATCTGGGCTGCCTCGGCAGTCATGAAGTCGATGGTGCGGACAGCGCGGACAACTACGGCGTAGTCGTAGGTACGCTCGTCACCCATGACACCTACAGAGCGCATGTTAGAGAGAGCTGCAAAGTACTGGTTAGGCATCCATGGTGCCTCTACGCCGTGCTCCTTTTTATAGGCAGCAGCTGCTGCATCCACCTCTGTGCGGTAGATATAGTCAGCATCCTGCACGATGCGTACCTTTTCTGCTGTGACCTCACCAATGATACGAATGCCCAGACCTGGTCCTGGGAATGGCTGTCTAAATACCAGGTACTCTGGCAAGCCCAGCTCCAGGCCAACCTTGCGGACCTCATCCTTGAAAAGGTTGCGAAGAGGCTCAATGATTTCCTTGAAATCTACATAGTCAGGTAGGCCACCTACATTGTGATGTGACTTGATAACTACTGACTCACCACCCAGGCCTGACTCCACTACGTCAGGATATATAGTGCCCTGGGCCAGGAAATCTACAGTGCCAATCTTTTTAGCTTCTTCCTCAAAGACACGGATAAACTCCTCGCCTATTATCTTACGCTTCCTCTCAG
>CAVAON010000211.1:0-2876 GCA_963590215.1 Anaerovoracaceae bacterium
CAACCCAGTCGCCTGATTTTACGACTTTTACTGCTTCTTCAGCTGTTGTAAGCTTGCTCTGATATTGTTTTTGAATGTTCATTTGAATTTCCTCCGATATATTAAAAGTTAAATAAGGTACAATTTAATAGGGTATGCATTTCGCATACTCTATTAGTTTAATACAAGTTTGTTAAAAAGTAAACAGTCTGTTTTTTTTTACGAAACAAAAAAATATAGCTGGGATTTCGCATCTATGTGCAGAGAAAATATGAGTCATATCTGAGTCATGAATCGAAAATGATTCATTCTGGTTGAAAATAAGAAGAAGATGAGTCTTAAACGATTCGCTTTTTCTTGAAAATTCAGAATTTTACAATACATAATGGCAAAACAGTGAAATTAGTGGGTTTGCAGAGTTGGCACGGAGATTGCTATATGTATAAACTGATTGGAACCGCAGTATAAGAAAGAAAAAAAGCGGGAATAATTTGATCAAGGTTGAAAGGAGAATGGCATTATGAAAATTTTAGACGGTGTCAAAATCGTAGACTTTACCCAGGCACACGCAGGAAGCTTATGTACTATGCTCTTAGCTGATTTTGGCGCTGAGGTAATTAAGGTGGAACGACCTGGAGTGGGAGATTTGGCAAGATATTGGTCTCCATTCAAAAATGATTCCAGTGGCTATTATGCGTATCTTAACAGAGGGAAAAAAAGCATAGGTGTCAATGGCGGAACAGAAGAGGGAAGAAAGATTCTTTTTGATTTGATAAAGAATGCAGACGTAGTTACCGAGAATTTTAAATACGGGAGTATGGAAAGGATGGGGCTTAGCTATGAAAAAATAAAGGAAATCAATCCCAATATAATATATGCCTCACTTAACGGATATGGTCAAACAGGTCCAATGAAAGAAATGATTGGATTGGATTTGCAGCTTCAGGCAGGTAGTGGTTTGATGGATAGAACAGGTTTCCCGGACAAACCACCTGTAAAAGCTGGTCCTGCAATAGGCGATCAGCTGAGTGGTACATATATGGCAACTGCAATAATGCTGGCATTGATAGAAAAAAAGAAAACCGGAAATGGTCAGAAAATAGATATTGCAATTCTAGATTGCCTGTTCTCAATTCTTGAGGCTGCTCCTGTCACATATTGTATGACAGGTAATGTGCCGGAAAGAGTAGGTAATTCATATCCGTCGATATCACCGTATGACACATTCAAAGCAAAGGACGGATATGTGGCTATAGGCATATCCACAGATAAACAATGGATGAAGTTCTGTGATGCTCTTGGAATGGAAGACCTGAAAGAGAATGAAAAATACAAGACTAATGAGTCCAGAGGAGACAATTATGAAACAGGTCTTAAACAGGCAATAGAAAAAGTAACATCGGGCATGTCAAAATTTGAAATTGAAGAAAAACTGAGAGATGCAAAACTTGCCTGCGGTGCAGTCTATACTGTATCAGAGGCAATGAATACAGAAACTGTGAAAGTGCGCAATATGCTTACAGAGGTTTATGATGAAGGCATAGGTGAAACTATCAGAATACCGGGTACCGTGATAAAGCTTGAAAAAACGCCGGGAGGTTTTTCAGAAGGCGCTCCTGCAATCGGAAAGCATACTGTAAAATATCTCAAGGATTTAGGTTATACAGATGCACAGATAGATAAGCTGGAAAAAGATAATGTAATTCAGATTTCAAGATAAGGAGGAAAGCACAATGAAAATCCTAGAAGGCGTTACTGTAATAGATTTCACTCAGGCGTATAGCGGACCGTTTTGCACGATGCAGCTTGCAGATTTCGGGGCACGTGTGATTAAAATAGAAAGACGTGGATACGGAGATCAATCGAGAGAATGGACACCTATAAATGAAAAAGGTGAGAGCGGTTATTATGCAGCTATTAACCGAGGCAAGGAAAGCATTTCTCTGGATATCAGCAAACCGGAAGCAAAAGAGATAGTTAAAAGAATGGTAAAAGATGCTGACATAGTTGTTGAAAACTTCAAAGTAGGAACGCTTGACAAAATGGGACTTGGATATGAAGAACTCAAAAAGATTAATCCGCAAATAATCTATGGCGCCATTTCAGGTTATGGACAGAAAGGACCGTTAAGCAATCTGGCGGCATATGATAATGTTATTCAGGCAATGTGTGGAATGATGGAAATGACTGGTTTTGCAGACGATGTGCCGACTAAAGTAGGACCTGCCATTGGTGATAATTTCACAGGACTTACAATGGCATTGGGGCTTGCTATGGCATACTATCATAAATTAAACACAGGAGAGGGGCAGTTTGTTGATGTATCTATGATGGATTGTCTGTTTGGCATACTGGAAAGCCCTATTATGTGTAAGGAGCTTTTTGATGAAGAAATCAGCAGATGCGGAAACACAGACCCTACACTTTGCCCGTACGATGTATATCAGTGCAAGGACGGTTATTTTTCAGTAGGACTGGCAACAGGCTCAGATAAGGAATGGAAAAGGTTTTGTGAGGCCATAAAGATGACAGAATTGCTGGAAGATCCTCGTTTTGCAACAAATGAGCTGAGGGTGGAAAACTATGATATTATAACGCCAATCATAGCTCCATTCTTTGAAGAGAGGACTAAAACGGAGCTTTCAGAGGTGTTCAATGAGTATAAGATACCTTGCTCGCCTGTGAATACAATTCCGGAGCTTATGCATAATGAGCAGCTTAAAGCGAGAAATATGCTGGTGGATATTGTTGACAAGGGGGTTGGAGAATATCAGGCAATGGGTAATCCGATGATAATGAATATAACTCCGGCAGTTATTGAAAAAGGTGCACCGGCAATGGGCGAAAACACTGATGATGTACTTAAGGAATATGGGTACACCGATGAGGAAATAAGA
>CAVAON010000212.1:0-2828 GCA_963590215.1 Anaerovoracaceae bacterium
GTTGATGTTCAGCCAACACAAATTCATTTTTACCGCAAATAAATACTTCTGTGGAGTGATCAAAAACAGCAAACATATCTACCGTTTCCTCTGTTGCCAGAACAACATCAAGTAGGGTTTTATTCATAATATCATCCCTGACGGAATAAAAAGACCGTGTATCCTCCTTGATTTCCTTTAATAGTTCTGCATCTGTCAGCTTAGAACACAATCTGTGCGCAGTTGCTCGCGGTACTGATGCGTATCTGCTTAAATCGGAAACCGAGATTCCGTTTTTTTCTGAATATTTTGCGACACAGAGCAAAAGTCTGAGAGCATAATCCGTGTCTCTTTTCAACTGCATATTGAGTTCTCCCTTGATAAAATCCGTATGTCATACGGCAAATGTATTCATTCTCATTTATAATACAACAATGAAGGTAATGCAGTACCAACAAAAAAAGACTGCCGTAAAACGAAAAATACTCGCTTCACGGCAGCCTGTTTGATACCGGTTTCTTTAATTGTCTAAATCATTTAATAAACCTGCCAAAATCGGTTCACCCCAGGAATATTCCGACAGGAATTCACCCTCAAATCGTTCTTTGTTTTCTGTATTTTTATCAAGCCAGGAAAAATAATCGCAGTCACAAACAGATGTGTTAAGCATCTGTCCTCGTGGGGCAGAAATCAACAGCTCATTAGCATCTGCCTCATCCAGGGCATGTTTTAGCCGTGAAAGAGCATTATAATAGACCTTCATGCTTTTGTTGTTGTACTCACGGTTTTCCCATACTATGCTGTAAATTTCTTCGTTACTTATTTCTTTTCCACGGCGTGACGCAATAAGAGCAAGAATTTCCTTTGTTTTACCACTGATTTTAATCGGCATACCATCTTTAAGTACATTAAATCTGCCAAACATCTGTATATAGATGTTCTTTTTCAGACGATCTGCCAGCAGAGACATTTTTTCAGCCATCATTTGCAGGGTTTCCTTTTTGTACGGTTTTAGAATATAATAATCCCCGCCGATTTCGTTAAAATTACGAATATAATCATCAAATGCCGAAATAAAAACCACCAACAGCCCCGGATGCATCTCTCTCAGTCTGACGGCAAGTTCAATACCGTTCATGCCCGGCAGACATACATCCAGCAGAGCAAGTTCAAAAATATTTTCCTTTGCATAGGAGATTGCCTCCTCGGCATCTTGAAACTGCGCAACAACATTCAGCTCCGGAATATCCGCACTGTTACGCATGAAGCTACGCAGCATAATGGGTTCGTCATCAACTAATATTGCTCTCATGTTTACCTCCAAACGGAATAGTTACCGTTATTCTTGTTCCTATTCCGATTTTACTTTCTACTGTGACGTTTGCATTCATCAATGTCTTAAAACGGAACATCAGATTGTAAAGCCCGTTGGAATCACGTTTGCCGCTTTTTATTTCTGCCATTGTTTCATTAAAATCAAAGCCGACACCGTTATCCTCAACGCTCACTGCAAAGCAGTTGTCTTTGCGGCAGCTGCGTACTGTCACGGTGCCTCCTGCGGCACCTCGTTCATAAAGACCGTGTCGTATGGCGTTTTCAACCAGTGGCTGAATGCTGAGCGGAATGATTTCAAAGTCTGTTTCCGTGCAGTCATACTCAACTTTCAGTCTGTCGCCGAATCGCATCTTTTCTATATTTACATATGCCATGATATTTTCAAGCTCCTGTGAAAAAGGCACAAAGCTGTTCCCCGACATGGAGCGGATACAGGCACGCAGATGTGTTGTAAAATCATAAATTAAATCAGAGGCATACATCGGATCTTCAAGAACAATTTCCCGAATTGAAGAAAGTGCATTATAAAGAAAATGCGGCTGCATCTGACTGCTTGCATTTTTGATTCTGCTCTGCTCAAGCTGATTTTTAACATCACTGAGTTCATTCTGTAAGTTCTGCTGCATCTCTTTAAAAGCGTGAACCTCTATGACAATTGAATATCCGTACACAAGTCCCGACGAGCTTCTTTTGGCATCCATGGTATCTGAAACATCAAGAAGAGTGCCATCTGCGCATACCATTCGATATTCGCAGCTCTGTGTTCCGCCATAAATTGAAAGATTTCGTGCGAAGGTGCTGAAAGTGGGACGGTCTTCTTCGCAAATCAGCAGAGAATATTTTCTGTCGGGTCCGATAATTTTGTCAATTTCACTGCGTGTATAACCAAGCATTTTGCAAAATCCGTCACTTATATATTCGACATGAATCGGCTTGTTAAGATAGCAGCGATGTATACCTCCGGGGATATTTTTGTACACATCCGAAAGTGCATCAATTTCTCTGTGTGAATCCGAAACATCGAATATTGCAAAAAGTATTGTCTCCGTTGCACCGTTTCCATCCGATATGGGTATAATAATAGTTCGAATCCAACATATCTTCTTCCCATTTTCCCTCAAAATAGATTCGAATGAATATGTCTTGCCATTTGCTTTTGCAAGTTCCAGTTCTGTTTTCAGTTCATTAAAATCGTACTCGGGATGGTCTTGTCTGAATTTGTTATATGAATCAAGTGAACCGTTGAGTAGATTTATTTTCAGCTTCTCATCACCCTGAGCAATTACATTTAAGGATATATTTTTAAGATCATATTCAACAACGGCACAATTTGCTTCCCGAAGTATGCTTTTATAATTTTCGTAATTCCTTTTAACAGAAAGCGCGTCCTTTGTTTTTCTGTTTAAATACAGCCTTCCCAAAATAAATATGTACACTAATGCCGCAATAAAAACAATGCCGATTGTACTGATTGTGTCTTCAATTCGCTTTTTGTTATCTCGATAATTTTCGAC
>CAVAON010000213.1:0-2824 GCA_963590215.1 Anaerovoracaceae bacterium
GATCTTCAAGGCATTGGCATGACCGGAAAACTGGCATTGCCGACATTGATTGCCTTGTGCTCTATCGCACTGGGAAAGCCGGTACTGAGCTCTACGGCCATCATGGGTGAAATCACCATTAGCGGAACTATGATGAAGGTGGATGAGTTGGCCAATGCACTGCAGGTATGCCTTGATAGCGGAGCCAAGAAGGTATTGATTCCAGCAACCTCGATGGTGGATTTTGCTACCGTACCACCGGAGCTGATGAGTGCATTCCAGATTATTCCATATCAGAGTGCGGAGGATGCGGTGTTTAAGGCGTTGGGGGTAGAATGAAGAGGTGCACGGCAGTGTTTTATGAAACATTGAGTTCACAGTAACAGATTTCTCATTCAATTCCCTCTTCACTTTTCGGCTCTTCACATTTTTCTCGGGAAAAAAATTCCACAACAAATTGACACTGTCTCTAAAAAGATTCAGGTTGAAATTACAATTTAGGTATGCTAAAATCCCGATGAATAACTCATGAATAGTGCATGTTTTATGATTTGTAGAGTGGGAATGCTCTATGAATCTTTTTATGTGGAAAGGATCGAGGAAATGGGAAAAAATAGTAGAAAAAAGTATTTTTACAAGTGTTTTTACATAATACTAATATTTACGCTGATATTTACGCTGATGTTTTCAGCGAATGGAATCACCGTGCTGGCGGATGAGGTGACAAGTGTCGACTCTGATAGCAGTGATGATTATGGCAGCGCATATGATACTGCAATACAAACAACCGCTAAACACAAAGTCTCACTATCCACAAATATGGGATATTGGGGCAATACAGGTGAGTATTCCGAAGAACTTAGAACCATGTATGTAGGTGACAATGAAAAACTCGGACAACTACCAAGCGTATGGAGAACATATTGTGAATTTACTGGATGGAACACAAAATATGATGGAACAGGTACTACTGTCACTGAAGATACCATCATCTCAGAATTGACCCAAACCGACATAACATTATATGCACAATGGAAACAAGCATATATCAGTTCTACTGTTACATTCGATGCAAATGGTGGAACCTGTGATACTAAGTCCATAACAGTTTTGACAAACAGCATGTTTGGTGGCATGCAATACACTGAAAGCTTTGAGGATAAAATCATCAATAGTATTCCGGAAGCATCAAAAACTGGTCTAAGATTTGTTGGTTGGTTTGACGAAGAAGGAAACAAACTGGAAGAAAAAACCCAAATCACACATGATGTAACGTACACTGCAAAGTATATTGACCTAACAGATAATACTTGCGTAGTAGCGTTTGTAGCAAAATATAACCAAGGCCCTATTACATATGTAGTCGAAAAAAATACTAGACTTGGTAAGGTTCCGTCCGCACCGTCTCGTGATGGATATACATTCAAAGGTTGGTATACGTCATATGTTGACAGTACAGCAACACGTATCGATGCAAATACTGTTATCAATAGTGACATGACTGTGTATGCACAATGGACACCAAATTCAAAGATCAAGGAATCAGTTGTGCAGAATGAAAACTATTCAAGACAAATCACAGAATCTGATTATAAAGCCTTGATTGATGCAGACTATGTGAGAGATATGTATGAGGCATACTTAGACGAACATGATGTATATTACATACCAAGTGATGAGGACGGATATTATCAGCCAAACACTGATGAAGCCATCATTGACTATTTCTACAAAAATATGATGTTCAATGGATTCAGACCATCAAGCTGGTTTGACCCTGACTATTATTATGATTACGTCAGAGCAAGATACAATACAAAATTAGGCTCATATAAAGATATATACAATTTCTACATCGGAGGGAACTTGTTTGCCCCAACAAATAGTTATTGTATGCATCAAACTAATACCAGCTATGATGACTCATATGTTGCTATTGAACACAGCGAAACATATGACGATTATACCGAGAAATTTATTGATACAAAAATTAATTGTTCTTGTGGTGTACTGTTTGACAACATCGATGAATGGTCATGGCACAATATGGACGCTATCAATGGTAATAAGCACTCATGGGGACCAGCAAATATTTACGAAAAAGTTTTTGCCAGTGAAGAAGACCATGCACATGTCGACAAAAATGTCGTCATATACTGTGGCAGCAGTGGTGAACAAGTATCTACACAAAACATTACCCGTGTATACTTAGAAGCAGAAACGAAAATGGCGGATAAATTCTGGGATGTTAAAAGAGGAAGCTGGTATTTCGATAACGTGTCAAAGATCGTGGATATGGGAATAATGTCCGGATATAGCAGCATAAGCTTTGGACCAAACGATCAGGTAAAGAGAGCACAGTTTGCTGTCATCCTCTGCAACTGGCAAGGAAAGAAGCATGTGGATGCTGAAAACAAATTCTCGGATGTGGTTTCCGGAAGCTGGTATTACGACTGCGTAACATGGGCATCCTCAATGAAATATATAAATGGATACAGTAATGGAAAATTTGGCGTTAATGATCCTTTGACAAGAGAGCAGATGGCGGTTATTTTTAAGAATTATGCAGCTAAGAACGGATATGATGTTTCTGAAAGAGCAGACCTTAGCGGGTATTCTGACGGAAACGATGTATCAAATTATGCAAAGGAAAGTGTTCAGTGGGCGGTAAGTAAGGGCCTTCTTGGGCAATCTAGCAAACTGAGAGCTAAATCGACATGTACAAGAGCGGAAGCTGCGACTATTTTATTAAGATTTATGGACAAATTAAATTCATAATAGTGCTAACTGCCAGGGGCTGGTTCTGCAGGCAGAATAAATTCCCTCTTCACATTTCCCTCGGGGA
>CAVAON010000214.1:0-2824 GCA_963590215.1 Anaerovoracaceae bacterium
CGTTAATGCTCTTGTCTGTTGCAAGCAGCATTCTCTCGGCCATTTCGCTTCTTCTGGAATTAAGATATTCTGTAAAGTTCATATTGGTCATGTTTTTCCAGAACTGCGATATGTAATTCCTGCCTATGAATTCCTTTTGAGCTATGTCCTCAAGTTCCAGTTTTTCTGTATATCGCTGCTCCACTTCCATAACTATACGGTGATATCTTTCAAGCTGAGTTTCGGGGATATCTCTGCCATTGTGAGCATGAACAAGGTCAAATTTATTTATGAGAATATCTATCAGACTGCATGCTTCTGTTGTTATTTTGTCTTTGCTGCCATTTTTGTCTGCCGCCTCTGTAACTATAGATACTATGATTCTCCGAATTTCCTGCAGATAAGCTTCCTGCATACTGTTGGCATTGAAGCTCTCACATATAAAGTAGAGATGTTCGATATGCCCGTAATCCTGTCTGAGTCTGTTCAAATCAAGATATATAGATATAATAATATTGTCTGCACTGCCTCTGATATAATGAACATCACCGTTATTAACAAGCACAAAATCGCCGGCTTCCATATTAAACTTGTCATAACTGGCTCTGACAAGGGCTGTTCCCTTCAATAAAAACAAAAGTTCCAGACAATCCTCGTGATAGTGAGGTATATATCTTTTTATTGAGCAGGTTCTGACTGCGACTGGAGTTCCTTCTATATATACAACTTCTTCTCTTTCAACCATTTGACTTCCTCATTATTTGCGACACAAATTTCTCTCTTTTTTTAATTGTAACACATTTTCGGCGGATGTGCCAATGTTTAGCAAAAGTAAAATTCCAAAAAATTTACGAAAAAATTTCGAAATGCCAGCCGCAAATCTCTGAAAAAGTGCGTAATAAAGCAAGAAAGCCGTACATCATATCGTACAGCTTCCTTTGCAGATGCTATCCGTACAGCCTGCTTTTTAACAGATCACAAAGTCTTTTAGCTTCGTCCTCATGCAGAGTAATGCCTCTTGACATGCGCAGATGCTCCTCATCCCAATCCCTTATATCATATTTGGGATTACCCTTATGATTCCAATCCACCTTGTTCAGTTCTTTTGTCCAACCCGTAGATTGTTCTGCAATCACTCCTATGTGCTCTGTAATTTCAAATGTTACTTCATTATTTGTTTCTGTCATCTGAGTTCTTCCTTTCTACAAAATTACAGGTTATGCATATCCTTGCACATATTATACACCTTCTCATACCATTGTCAACACTTTTTTCTAATTAATTCCTTTTTTACGTCTTTTTTAAATAATCGTATGCAATATTTATATTGTATACAATCATTATGCAAATTCAAATATTCACAACTCCATATTCTGCAAGATTTCTTGCAATGCCAAAAATACACAAAGCAATACAGTAGCATATAACCATCGCCTCGTGCACTTTAGGAAATCTGACATCTTTACATTTAAGATATATATAGTATGTGATTTCGCAACATAAGAAAGGTGCTGTAACAATTAAAAAAGGATTTGCACTGAACGCCGCTTCAAAATTCAACGATGTCAAAGATACAAACATAGTGGTGATGCCACATCCGGGACATTTGAATCCTGTAATCAGCCTGAATATGCAAGGTAGCGCAGGGCCTCCCAGCTTTAGCCAGACAAGATAACATGCTCCCATTGTGATAAGCAGTAATGCTGTTTTTATTGACTTTCTGATATTATCATTCATAGCTTCAGTCTAAAAAGCTCTGCTGCAAAAATGCTAACAGAGCTTTATTGTTATTCTACTCTTTTGTTTACTGTATCCTGCATGAGACACATACTTATTATCGCAAGACCGATAATTCCCAGTATCAGATATACAATGTTTGAATTTGCATTTATTCCTTTAATCTTATCGCAGCGTTCTCCCATTTTGTATTGCCAGTAAAGCCCGTATATGCCGCAGGTGATAAGCGAGAAAAGAAATACCATTCCTCCTGTTGTAGCCTGCTCTTCACCGGCCAGGGAGTTTACCTCATCGTTGATTTTGATCATCCAGTATATGCTATATATACCGCAGGTTATGATCGAAAATATTATGCAAAATGCAATATTCCTTGCTGTAACTGTGCTATACATAAATACTCCTCAAAAGTTTTCCTTATTTCAGTTTCTCTCCATCAGAGAAAGCATTTCCGACTTTTTCGCCAAGAACGTGATAGTAATGGTTGACAGGATCATACGCTATAGGGGCAAGCTTGGCTACATCTATGCCACCATCTTCTGTCACTATGCTTTCATCTGCACATACATTTACTATCTGTCCTATCATGCAGTGGGTTTCTTCATCATAGCTTGCAAGTCTGCATTCAAGTGCCATTGGAAGTTCTTCAATCAGTGGTGCATTTACAAACTCACTGTCTATGGCATGAAATCCGGCTTTTGCAAATTTGTCAGGAACATTGTTTGCTGAAACTATGCCTACATAATCACATTGTACAACATGAGCCGCATCTGCAAAGCTTACTGTAAAGGCTCCTGTTTCAAGAATGTTTTTAACCGTCTTGTGTCCAGGGCTCAGGCACATTGAAATTTTATCATCACTGCAAATGCCTCCCCATGCCGCATTCATTGCATCAGGTTTACCATCCTTGTCATATGCCGCTATAATGAGCACAGGCATAGGATACATGTACGAATTTACTCCTAGATTTTTTCTCATATTGATACCTCCTTGTGTAATTGACATCTATAATACTGCTTTCTCTGATACTTTATCTGATATTTTCATCAGACTGAAAGCACAGCGGCTGCCCGGCTGACCTGGTCTTTGCCCCCACACTTGCCTTTACCCG
>CAVAON010000215.1:0-2794 GCA_963590215.1 Anaerovoracaceae bacterium
GGTAAGAGGGGTATTTTATAACAAAATCGGTAAATTATTTCGTTCACCTTGTTATCTTGCTTTAATAGACAAAATATAGATGTATCTAGTGATTAGATGTAAATGCTACCATAGAAATGTAGAAAAGTTCCGACATGGAAATGTAGGAATTTATGCATTTCTATAGTAGCTTTTTTATTTTATATTAATGTCATCTTTTTACGGAGGTACCACATATGAGAGGTGACATTAAAGACATAATTGAATTTATTTCTAAGGAGGACATGCCAATGTATAACAAAGCCGAACTTGCCCGGCGTTACGACTGTGATCCAAGAACCATTGACAGGTATCTTAAAATTCAGTCAGGTGAGCTTAAGCCAAAAGTAAATACCCGTGAGTATTACTCTAAGCTTGATGATTACAAGGATCTAATTATTCATAAGGTTGACACCTATGGCTGCACTGCTATGGCCGTATATAAGTTTATTGCCAAGAAAGGTTACTCTGGCAAATACAGCATTGTTGCAGATTTTGTTAAGAAGCATAAGGATGAGGAAGTTAAAAGAGCAACTATTAGATTTGAAACTAATCCAGGCCTTCAGGCACAGGTTGATTGGAAAGAAGATCTGACACTTGTAAACAGAGCAGGCGAGAAGTTTAATATCAATATATTTCTTATGGTATTAGGTTATTCAAGACTTAAATTTTTAATGATTACATCAGACCGAAGTCAGCCAACACTCTTTAGCTGTATGACAAAAGCTTTTCAATTCTTTGGTGGCGTTCCACATGAAATCCTGTTTGATAACATGAAGACTGTTGTGGATCATTCCAAAAGTTCATTTACCAAAACGGTCTTTAACACAACCTTTGAGTACTATGCTAAAGACATTGGTTTTAAACCAATTGCCTGTCAGCCATACAGGCCCCAAACCAAAGGCAAGGTTGAAGCTCTTGCAAAACTTATGGATAGATTAAAAGCTTATAATGAGGAATTCGATACCTGGGATGATCTGGTGCTAATCAGTCAAAACTTTATGGATGACATAAATCATGAAGTATCCCAAGGTTCAGGCAAAATACCAGTTGAACTTTATGAAAAAGAAAAAGAGTATTTTCTGCCACTACCACGCATGGAAATCCTGCAGAATTATATCTTCCACCCAGAAGACAAAACATATCCCGTTAACAGAGAATCCATGATTAAGTATGAAGGCAGAAAATACTCCGTACCTACTCGTTACATAGGCGAAAGAATGACCGTCAAAGTTGATGACAACGGTATTCTCGGTATCTATTATAGCAACGAACTTGTGGTATGTCACGAGCTCAGCACAAAAATGTATAACTATACCATTGATACTGCATGTGACATTTTGAAGAGCGATGCTATGCGTCATAAGACGGATGCTGAGATTTTACATTTCGTCCAACATAATCTGTTAAACATGGATCGATGCATAGGAGGTTTGTAAAAATGTATGCACAATTAGTTAATAACCTGGATGAATTGGGATTTACCGATGTAGAACCTTATCTGTCCGAATATTTAAGCAAAGCAGCCAAGGAGGACAAATCTCTCCAGGATGCATTATTGGAAATATCTACAAGAGAACTAAATCTTAGAAATCACAGAGCAGCCCAGATTCAGGTAAGTGTTTCTCATTTTCCATATATAAAAACTATTGAAGAGTTTGATTATCATTTCCAGCCATCTGTAAACAAGGCTGAGATCAAGGATCTGGCATCTTTAAGATTCATTGATCAAAAAGAAAACATTCTTTTCTTTGGAACACCTGGAACCGGTAAAACACACCTGGCAACAGCTATTGGAATTGAAGCTGCCAAAAAAAGAAACATCACCTATTTCATTACCTGTCATGATCTCATTCAAACACTTAGGAAAGCATATGATGAGAACAGGCTTGAAGCCAGGCTAAAGCACTTTGCTAAATACAAGCTACTTATAATTGATGAAATTGGGTATTTGCCTGTAGATAAGACGGGTGCGAACTTGCTATTTCAGCTCATAGCCAAAAGATATGAGCATAACTCAACCATAATTACAACTAATCAACCCTTTAGTAAATGGGCTGATGTATTTTCAGATGCAATGCTGGCAAATGCCATACTGGACAGGCTTCTGCATCATTCTCATGTAATCAAAATGGTAGGCCCGTCATATAGAACGAAGGATTATTATGATTTATTAGATGCTGAAGATCAAAAACTGGGGCAGTAAAAAAACTGCATTTTTACTTCGGAACTTTTCAGCATTTTGAGGTTGACATTTACATTAGACAAACTGGAAGTTATCACTCTACACATACAGCAATCGCAGTACAAATTCCGCTACATTGTAGTTAATTCCTCTGGGTGCATTTTCAGCCTTGTTTCGCTGACAAATTTATCACTGAAATTGCAATTCTGCACGAAAAAAGCGGCAATGAAACTATCTTCATTACCGCTAAAAATGAGCGTCTCCTATAGGAATCGAACCCTGGGCTACAGCTTAGGATGCCCCTTGTCTATTAGAAGTTCAATAATTCTTTATAAATCTTCAAATCTTCGTCCTTAAACACATTGAAGATTATCTTTTTAATTCTATTATCTTTTTCAAGATACTGTTTTACTGTGTTTGTTGCAATCTCGGCAGCTCGTTGCTGTGGAAAACAGAATACCCCTGTGGACAAGCAGCAGAATGCAACCGATTCCACTCCTGTATCAGCAGCAAGTCTTAAACACTCGCTGTAACAACTTGCGAGCAGAGCTTCATCTTCTTTTGTGACTTTCCATTGTATAATAGGTCCTA
>CAVAON010000216.1:0-1538 GCA_963590215.1 Anaerovoracaceae bacterium
TTTGAAAAGAATAAAAAGCTTTAAATACATCATACTTCTGGAGGGCATAGCTGTAGGATTTTTTTCAGGTATAGTCGTATCCTTTTTCCGGCTCTTTATAGAAAAGGCAGAAGCCCTCAGAAATGAATTCATTAATCAGGAAATTTCATTCCTGACACCAATCCCGTTCATCTGCGCAGGAATCATTATTTATCTATGCATCAGATTCGAAAAAAATGCCTGTGGAAGTGGCATACCTCAGGTCAAGGCTGAACTTGCAGGTCAGTGGGAATCCTGCTGGTGGAAAATCATCCTTGCAAAAGTCACTGGCACAGTCGCTGCAATAGGTATAGGACTTTCGGTAGGCAGAGAAGGTCCCAGTGTTCAGATAGGCGCTATGGCAGGCAAAGGGTTTTCACGTCTCACAGGCAGGCTCAGAACAGAAGAGCGTCTCCTCATAACAGCAGGGAGCGGAGCAGGACTTGCAGCTGCATTCAATGCACCCTTAGCCGGAGTTGTGTTTTCTCTCGAGGAGATACACAAGAATCTGTCCATGGAAGTACTTCTTGCTTCAATGTCTGCAGCCATATGTTCAGATTTTGTGTCTGCATATATTTTCGGATTCAGCCCTGTATTTTCAGTAACTCCAAATCAGATTCTGCCTCTCAAGGCCTACTGGCTTATTCTGCTTCTTGGAATTATTCTCGGCATCCTTGGTGCACTTTATAACATAGGGATTAAATATATACAAAAGGCTTACCGCCTCCTCAGGTTTGACTGGCTCAAAATCCTTGTACCCATCATATGTACTGCCATTTTGTGTTATGAATTTCCCTATGTTTTAGGAGGGGGAAGCCATCTTGTCGACATCCTGTCTGAAAACAGATTTACTGTTGCAATGCTCTTGCTGCTTCTTGTAACAAAATACGTTTTCTCGATGATAAGCTTCGGCTCCGGGACTCCTGGAGGCATATTCCTTCCTCTGCTGGTGCTTGGTTCACTGCTTGGGGCTTTGTTTGCCAAAATCACAGGATATGACATGTATATTGACAATTTCATAATCCTTGGCATGGCAGGATATTTTTCAGCAATTGTAAAAGCACCTGTTACCGGTATAATTCTCATATCAGAAATGACTGGAAGTCTGTCGCATCTGCTTTCTCTCACATTTATATCCCTTGTATCATATACTGTTTCCGATATTATGAGATCTCAGCCTGTATATGAACAGCTCCTTGACAATCTCCTTGGCGGCATTTCAAAGAAAACCAGAGCACGTAGCAAGATTATGCTTGACAGCTGCGTTCAGTTTGGCTCGGCAATGGACGGCAGCAGGCTTGAAGAGCTTGGTATACCCAAAGGCTGCCTCGTCATATCGGTAAATCGCAGAGGAGAAGAGATAGTACCAAACGGCAGTACTGTTCTCATGGCTGATGATAATCTGCTGCTGCTTTGTGATGAAGACAAGGTATATGAAACAGAAATTCTGCTTGCAAAGCTCTGCAGAAAGATAGAGAAAAAAGCATAACATTCTCCCAACCGAGATTTTAAAAACGCAG
>CAVAON010000216.1:1577-2754 GCA_963590215.1 Anaerovoracaceae bacterium
ACCACTTGCGGGTTGTATACCTGCAGTTCTTCAGTGCCGTGCCGGCTATAAAGTTGCCCTCAGCATCATATACCATAATCCTGGCTTTGTAATAGTACCGCATTCCCTTCTTCCCGGCGGTATTGATATATGTCCTGCTGTCCTTCTCAATCTTGGCCTTGTATCCACCGGATTTCTTGGTCGAACGGTAGAACTTGTACTTAACAGTGTAACCAAGGTCTGTAAACTCTGAGATAATAGTATTCTCTGATTCACTCAGGTTCATCACTACCTTAATCCCGCCCTTTGCAGTCTTAGCCGATTTCATCTTCATGGAATCAAGGGATGGAACAGTAACCCTGATCATGGAATCAACTATCCTGCTGATTGCTGCATCGACTGCAGCATTGAGTGTTTCTCCGCTCTTCTGGAATGTAGCCTCAATCTTATCGCTCGCCTTGAGTTCTGTCAGTATAGGGAATGTCCCCTTGTTCTCACCATTTAATATTACGGATGCTATCTCATATCCCTCATCCGGTACAATTATCGCCGTCTTGTTATCTGACAAAAGTGTGATTTTGCCGTTTGTCGGTGCAATCACAGTCGGCTTCAGAATGACGATGCTACTGCTATGGCTCTCAGGTTCAGGTGTCGGCGTGGTTTTTTGGTATACTACCTCTGGTGTCTTCCCAGTGTCTCCGGAAGTCTGGGGGGTTTTATTAGTTGGCAGTGTCACATTAAATTTCTCCCACTGTTCCTTTGTTCCGCCGAATGTTATTGTTTCAATGTAGTCACTTCCATCATATTTTTCACTTTTGAATATGTCGCTTGCAAGGCTTTCCACACTTGCCGGTATTGTTATTGTCTTCAAACTGCTGCAATTAGTAAAAGCCTTACTTCCAATACTTTTCACTCCTTCAGGAATTACAATGTTATTTAGCCCAGAGCCTGCAAATGCCTCCTTTCCTATGCTCGTTACTCCTGCGGGAATTTCTATGCTGCTGAGTTTATTGCAAGAATAAAATGCTTCATCTTCAATTTTCGTTACACCATTTGGTATAGTTATCTTTACTAGTTTCTGATTCTTATAGAAAGCACCTACACCTATAGTTGTCACAGTGTTTGGGATATTATAGCTATCTCCCTCTTTTGCATTTGGGTGGAATACGATGGTTGTTTTGTCCTTGTTAAAGAGCAC
>CAVAON010000217.1:0-2752 GCA_963590215.1 Anaerovoracaceae bacterium
AAAATAGAGTCAAAATCCAAAGAATTGAGCCAGGTGTAAAAGGATCCGAATCAATGGTCACACGGATTGCTTCACACTATACATCTCCACATTGCGATGTAAAAAAACAGCTATTTATGGGACATATGCTCCACTTTGATACTAAAAATGAGCGTATAACAAAGCTATCGCCCCACCGACGCAAAAGCGGATTGTGGACTCAGGCTGTTGGAACTGTAATAAAAAATGTGTCTCATGAGACGAATTTCCACCAAAAAGCTCAGAAAAAGGAGGTTTTATGAAGAAGAAAACGAACGAAATTCCAAATCTGGAAGACTATATGGAAGGACAGAGACGTCACCTTGTCAGCTATCACGAAGGAGCAAGAATTTTTGGCATCCCTTATTACGGATTTGTTCGACTGGCAAAAGAAGCAGGAGCAAATTTTGTAGCAAAGAAGATTGGCATGGCAGATCTGGATATCATCGATGGCTATCTGGAGGAACACCCGGAAGCCGCAGAAAGAGTAGAAGAATTAAGGAGGTTGTAAAGGGCAATGAAGGAAAGAAAAAGAATAAAAATTGAGAACCTAGAGACCACTGTGGCATACAAGAAATTTGTGAGATTAAACGAAGGCGCAAAATTATACTCCATTGGTCTGAATACTTTTCGAGAGTTGGCAAAGGACGCCGGAGCTATTTATAGGGTGAGAAGAATCGTTTTGGTAAATACAGAAATTCTGGATGAATTTTTAGAAGCATTTCGTGATGGAGAAAATGAAGGAGAGTATTAATTATGGGTAAAGTTATTTCTATTTCAAATCAAAAAGGCGGCTGTGCTAAAACAACCACAGCCATTAACCTAGCAGTGGCCTTAAAGGAACTTGGGAAAAAAGTACTGATCATCGATGCGGATCCTCAGGGAAGCTGTACAGCAGCATTGGGATATAGTGTGCCGGATGAACTGAAGGTGACGCTGGCCAACATCCTGATCGATATTGTCAATGATGAGGATGTAGACCTGGGGGAAGGAATTCTCCATCACTCAGAAAATATTGATCTGGTTCCGGCTAATATCGAGCTGGCTGGGCTGGAAGTCGCTCTTATCAATGTCATGAGCAGAGAAACGGTTTTGAAATCCTACGTCGATGAAGTGAAAGGCTATTACGATTATGTGCTGATCGATTGCATGCCATCCCTGGGAATGCTGACCATTAATGCATTAGTAGCGGCAGATGCTGTGATTATTCCGGTGCAGACATCCTATCTTCCGGTAAAAGGCTTGGAACAACTTTTATCTACTATCGCTAAGGTACGCAGACAACTTAATCGGAAATTAGAGATTGAAGGGATTCTGCTGACTATGGTGGATATGCGTACAGTTTACGCCAGAGACATGATTGTGAAGGTGCATGAGACTTATGGAAGCAATCCCCAGGTAGGCACTTTTGAAACCTATATACCACGATCTGTCAGGGCGGAAGAGACCTGTGCAGAGGGAAAAAGTATCTTTGAATATCGGCCGGATTGCAAGGTGGCGAGAGCATATATGAGTTTAGCAAAGGAGGTTCTGGATTATGACGCAGAAGAAGAGATCTGGGGAGAAGATTAAGCTCATCAGTGTGGATGAGTTACTGAAAGTTCCGGATGGAGAAACCACCATAAGAATTCCTCTTGGAGAGATCCATTCCTTTAAGGATCATCCTTTCAGAGTAGTCGATGACGATGCAATGAAAGATCTGACTCACAGCATCAAGCATAATGGAATTCTCACGCCGCTTATTGTCCGAGAAGATCCAAATGGCGGATATGAAATTATTTCCGGTCACCGAAGAATGTACGCAGCCAATCTTCTGGAATATGAAACGGTTCCGGCTGTGGTGAGAAATCTGAATGACGATGATGCCACCATAATTATGGTAGATGCCAACATTCAGAGAGAAGAGCTGCTTCCCAGTGAAAAGGCCTTTGCCTACAAAATGCGGTATGAAGCAATGCAGCACAAAGTGGGCAGGCCATCAAAAGAAAGCAAAAATGCAAAAGGAAAAAATGCGTCTCAAATTGAGACAAATTTACGAAGGGATGAGGAATTAAGCGAGATGGTAGGTGAAAGCCGTGCCCAGATCCATCGCTATATACGATTGGTGGAATTGATCCCGGACCTTCTGCAAATGGTAGATAACAAGCAGATGGCTATGAATACGGCGGTTGAGATTTCTTATCTTTCTAAAGAAATCCAGAATTACATCAGCATCTATATTCATGAAAATGGCATGGTGAAGTCCTACCAAATCAGTGCTTTGCGGCAGTATCTGCAGGATGAGGAATCCATCAGTCAGAAAGAGTTGATCCATTTCCTAAATGACAATCTTATGGGAAAAAGTATCGCTACTCCAAACAGAGTGACATTTACCGAGAAGAAGCTAAGGAAGTATTTTGGATCCGTTTACAGTATGGATGATATAGAAAAAATCATGATCAATCTCCTGGAGAGATGGAAGAAAGAGCAGGATGAAAATGAAGATGAAATTTGATTACTATTACGGAAATGAGGCGGATCAATTTACATTTATCCGAATTCCTAAGATACTTCTGACTCATGAAGCATTTGCGGAACTTTCCATTCAGGCTAAAGTCCTGTTCGGTATTTTACTGGACAGGATGAGCCTCTCCATGCGTAATGAATGGTTGGATGAGGAAAATCGTGTTTATATCATTTACCAGATCCAGGAGATTCAAAAGGACTTAGGCTTTTCTAAGAAGAAGGCCATGGA
>CAVAON010000218.1:0-2734 GCA_963590215.1 Anaerovoracaceae bacterium
CTTACAGAGGATATAATGCTAGACGAATTATATCTACCAGATTTAGATGTCCATTCTTCAACGTTAAATGCATTATCGGTTCAGACAAGAATCGTTAGCCATTTGGCTCAAATCAAAAGAACAAGCATAAGCTTTGAAGAAAGACTGTCGGAAATTCTTGATGAACAGGGGGATGATTTAGGTACTGCAAAACTGATTGTTGAATATTTGGCGATGTATAAATCGGATAATAATTATGATTCATACCGTTCTGATATTGACGACAGTATCGCATATGCAAAAGAAACCGCTGAACTCAGGAAAGCAGATTTTGTAGGTGAACTCGAACTTGCACAGGCCTATGGACAAATCGACAATTCAACAGAGGACCAGAAAGAAATTATACTCAAGGCTGTAGATGAATGGTTTGAATGGGCAGATTCCAGTTTGAATTATGGCTTCTTCAAGAAGGTCATAGATGAATATATGCTGGATATTCGCAGGAATGCTAAAAATAGAGAGCATGACATTCTTGAAGAGCTTGAAGACTTCAGAAAAAATACAAATTCCAGCCTGTCTGTGGAAGCTAAAGAAAGAAAGATTTCAAAGGTGCACAAAGCGATAAAGGAACAGAATTATACTGTAGCTGAAGATATTTTATCACGCGATGACCTTGATGATGAAAGTATCGAATCGCTGATAGAAGAGGATTTTCTTAAAGACTTCCTTGAAAATTATGATGATTTTTATCTTCCGGTAGCTCCTAAGAATGCAAGTCTTGCAACCCTTGTAAAGAGTAGGACTCGCAATAAGGAAGAAAGAGGGGCAAAACGTTTAGCTGATAACTGGTTGCCTGGTGGAAGCAGGATTGGCAAGACTCGTCTCGAAACCTTATTGAGAAATCTTGGTTTTGATATAGATGAAATAACAGAGCAGAACACAATAGGCCGTTTCGAGGAGTATAAGGTTAGAACTGTTGGCGCTTTCAAGAGGCAGAGAAACAGCTATACGCATCCTATTGCGGCACTTGGATCGGGAGCTGCAGAAGTAGGCTTTAGAGTAGTGTGCCTAAACGGTGCATATGATGCAGATAATCTGATTGATTTAATGAAGCAGATTGGGAATGCAAAGCACACTCTTATACTTCTTGACTATGCATTATCAAAGGATGAAAGAAGAAGATTAGCACGAAAGACAAAAAACATCTTAGGAGATAAATTATTTGCTGTACTCGATAGAGCTGTAATGATGTATCTTATCAGAAACTACGAAGAGACAAAAGTCAACAGAATGCTTGTAGCCCTGGTTACACCGTTTGCATATTATCAGCCATATGTATGGGAATCCGCAAATATTATGCCGCCTGAAATATTCATGGGCAGAAAAGTGGAATTGGAAAAAATCAAATCTCCTACCGGCGTGAATATCGTATATGGTGGTCGGCAGTTAGGTAAGTCTGCATTACTAAAAAAGGCAAAGGAAGATATTGACTGGAATGAAAACGGAGATAGAGCAGTATATATTGATATTAAGGGTTTAAATTACAAGGATACTGCTAGAAAAATTTCTCACGAACTTTTGGATCAGTTTATTCTTAAGGAAGACTTAGACACTGATAATTGGGATGATTTAGCCCGTGCATTAAAACGCAGGCTTCAAGATAACAATGAAAAAATCCCATATCTGCTGTTGCTTCTTGACGAGGCTGATGCCTTCATTGAAAGCTGCAGCACTATTAACTACAAGCCATTTGATGCTTTAAAGGAAATACAAAACGTTGGCTCCGGAAGATTTAAATTCGTGGTTGCAGGTCTGAGAGATATTGTTAGATTTAAGAGAGACGCTCTTTCAAACAACAGTGTTCTAACACACTTAGAGCCGATGACTGTAACACCATTTAAGTTTTCTGAAGCCAGGGAGCTTATGGAGGTTCCTCTTCATTACTTAGGACTTAGATTCCCAAAGGAAAAGGAATCACTCGTTACATTAATCATGGCAACTACAAACTACTTTCCGGGTTTAATCCAGTTATATTGTGCAAAACTTATTGACGCAATGAGAAGCAAGGATTACGCCGGCTACGATCAGGCAGATAGTCCTATCTATGAAGTTAGCGAAGAACATATTAAAAAGGTTCTTGCAGATCCGGAATTCATGCAGCAGATTCGAGAGAAATTTATTATTACTCTCAAGCTTGACGAGGATAATTACTATCATCTCATTGCCTTAATACTGGCATGGCTTTATCATAACGAGGGTGATAAAGCCGGATACTCAGCTGAAGATATCAAGAGAGTCGGTGCTGAATATGGAATTATGAATCTGGCAGATATCGAGCTTTCAAAGCTTGAGAACTTCTGTGAAGAGTTGAAAGAACTGAATGTTCTGCGTAAAACAGATGAACACAAGTATAAATTTACAAGATTCACATTTTTCCAGATGATGGGTACTGCAGACGAAATTGATTCTTCACTCATAGAATACATGGAGGCATAAGATGGACAGACTTTGGTGGTTTAAGGTCCCAGATGCATGGGCCATGATTAATAATGTGTCCAGTGCCTTATTAAATGAAAATAGTATTTTACTGTATCATCCGTATGCAATTCCATGGAGAAATACATTTGTTCAGGCCGTTAAGGATGAGGTTCGTGAAAATAGTTCATCAAAGAGCTTTGAATCAATTCACAATGTGGCCGATCCGGGAAAGTATTTGCTTAATGAGTACTGCAAGGCTGAAAAAAGAGCCAAGTAC
>CAVAON010000219.1:0-2711 GCA_963590215.1 Anaerovoracaceae bacterium
ACAGGTATTCTGCCTGCCTGATGGGATTTTCATAATTTTCTGTAATGTCACCAAGGCGAAAGGCGGTAGGTGGCATTTTGATTGTTGGTGCAATGTAGCGGTCGTTCCGTCCAAGGTGTGTGGAGCGTTTCATAATCTCTGTTTCCGCTGCATCGAAGGTAGCCTGATCAATGATGGCAGGGTAAAAGTCATCTCCCAGGTAGTGCCGATTTCGCAGCATGCGTTTGGCACCGGAGTGGAGTAGGTCAAGGCCCGCCTTCTTAGCAGCATTTGTAAGGGAAAGACCGCTTAAATAATTTTGGTAGAGCTCCTGAATCTGGGCGGCGGCAGCATCGTCAATGACCGCTTTGCCGTTCTCGATTCGGTAGCCGTATGGGGTATGTCCCATCAAATCATCTCCTTTAGGGTAAGACCACAGTGAAGCGCAAAGCCGATTTCCTGGCGGCTGTAAACTTCGATGTGATCCACAAATGTTGTAAATAATTCTTCATCGTATTCTGACAGCATGTCCGCGTGCTCGCAGAAGTGCAGCAGGCGTTCGGTCTCGTATACCTTCGTAGCATCCAGCGATTTTGAAAGATTCAAGTGCTCGATCTGGCTGCGGTATTCGCCAGCCTGGGAGAGGAGTGCGTTGTTTTCCCTGGTATAAAGAATCTGGTCAATGTAGCCCTGTCCCATCAGCTTATGCAGGGTTTCCCGCTGCTCGGCATTCTGGTCCAGAAGTATTTCCAGCTGCTGGATGTTTAGCAACGATTCGTCGCTGGTGTTCGTCTGCAGGGCTTCCAGATAAGGTCTCAAGACTATCTTGTGGCAGTAGATTAGCTTGTTCAGCATTGTGGTAAATGCGAGCTTCAGATCATCGTCTCTTAGGTAGAGCATGGAGCATTTGCTGGTGTCCGTCAGGTGCGTGTTGCACACCCAGGCGGCATATTTCCCGTATGTGCTGGAATGGATTCTCCTGCGGAAGGTGTTCCCGCATTCGCTGCAGATAATCTTTCCGGAAAAAGCGTAGCGCTGTTGGTATTTGCCGCTGTCGGGCCGGATGCCTTTTTCCATAGCCCGCTGTTCAATCAGGGCCGCGGCTGCGTCAAAGTCCTCGTGATTGATGATGGCCTCATGATGATCCGGGACATAATATTGGTCCAAGTGACCGTCGTTTTTATGCCGGTTAAAGCTACTGTCGGTATAGGTCTTCTGGAAAATGCAGTCGCCGGTGTATTTCTCATTTTTTATGATGCCCCGAATGCTGGCAGAGGCCCAGCGGCCGCCTTTCTTGGTAGGAATCTTATCCTGGTTCAGTCCCCGCGCAATAGCGTCAGTGCCTTTCCCGGAAAGAAGCTCCCGGAAAATTCGCTTTACGATTTTGGCTTGTTCAGGGTCTACCAGGATTTCTCCATCCTTCCAGCTGTAGCCGTAAGGCACATAGCCGAGCTTGTAGGTTCCGTCCAGGAAACGTTTCTTGATGCCCCATTTGTTATTTTGGGAAATGGATACGGACTCGCCTTCTGCCATAGAGCTTAAGATGGAGAGGAAGAGTTCACTTTCCATCGAGCCAGTGTTGATATTTTCCTTTTCGAAGAAGACGGGAATGTTGAGGCTCAGAAGCGTTCGGACAATCTCCAGGCAGTCTGTAGTATTTCTGGAAAAACGGCTGATGGATTTAGTGATCACGAAGTCGATCTTCTTGGCCTTGCAATCCGCAATGAGTTTCATGAGCTTTGGCCTCTTATCTGCCTTAGTGCCGGTGATGCCTTCGTCAAAGTAAAGGCCTGCAAATGTCCAGTCATCACGGGAGGTGATGTAGTTCTTGTAGTGCTCTTTCTGGGTCTCCAGACTTTCGAGCTGTGCATCAGTATCCGTGGAAACGCGGCAGTATGCAGCTACACGCAGCTTCTTTTTGGCAGCTTGGGAAGGCTGTAGATTATCGATTTTGGTTACCTTCTTCATGGCAATTCACCTCCTTTGTCAGTGTATATACATCACTCTGAAAGCCACATATATCAAGTGATTTTGGGCATAATCTCAGCCCACATCGGAGAGAATGTGTCGCGGTTTAGCTGCGTCAATTTGTTGAATTCCACCAAGGAAATAAGTCCAGCGGAGAGCAGTGCTTCCAGTGCCTTCTGTGCCATGAAATAGTCGAAATCCCGCTGAATATCTATGGTTGATAATGGCTTCGGAGCTGTCTTCAGGTGGGCCGTGATATCCGTTGTCTTTAATACAGTTTTGTTATCCTCAGACATGTGAGTACCTCCAGTTTCAGTTCTTCACTTTCCACTGGAGATGAGGAGATGATTTGAGCGGAGAAAAATGACAAGGTGTATCAAGGTCTCTGTATAAACTTCTCTATAGGCTATAAAAATATGGATATATAAAAGTTAGGGAAATACCATTGATACACCTTGCAGGAAAATAAAAAAGGGCCTACAAGGAATAAATCCTCATAGGCCCTGATGGTTAGCGGAGCAGTTCGTTAACCTTTTTCTGCACGGCGGCATAATCATATCCGGCAGCGGTCAGTTTCTGCTTTCTGACGGTGCCGTTGCCCCACTTGCCGTTTATTACCTCTTTGGCGAGCTCCTCCACAGACTTTCCAGATGCGGTGGCAGTAGCATACTTCGGAACACCATAGCCACGGATATAACGTCCGTTCACCTTAAGTGTTCTGCGGCCAACAGCATCATTCTTGTTGCCCTCGATGACGGTGATCG
>CAVAON010000220.1:0-1116 GCA_963590215.1 Anaerovoracaceae bacterium
GGATTGTCTCCTGCATTTGAAGATGATTGTGTGATTTTCATAGAAATGAATGTAGCTACACCTGCAATGATAGGCATGATCCATAAATCTGGCTGACTTAAGTCATTTACCCACAAAAATTTCTCGTGAACAGCGAGAATCATTTCTGAATTGTTGCTTATATAATCAAGCGGATTTCTAAGCAGTCCAAATAATCCCCAGATTATAGGAAGCTGAATGAGCAATGGCAAGCATCCCATAGAAGGCTTTATATTTTCTTCCTGGTAAAGCTCCTGGATTTTTTCATTCATTTTTTCCCTGTCATTTGCATATTTTGTTTGAATCTCCTTGATTTTAGGCTGTAATGTCTGCATCTGCATAGAGCTTTTCATCTGCATATTATAAAGTGGAAGTATAATAATTCTGATGATCAGCGTCATAACTATGATGGTGATGCCATAATTTCCGAAAATCTGATAGAGAAAGTTTAGTATATAGCCAAGTCCAGTGGCTAATGCTTTTGTCATTAATTTCCTCCATAAGATACCTCACCCTTTCAGGTATGGTATGAATTTTAAAACAATAATGTCTTCCTTTGAAAAAAATCCGCTCCCCGAAGCATTTATTTTATGGAACAGGGTCGTAGCCTCCTTCATGAAAAGGATGACATTTTAAGATTCTTCTGATTCCAAGATACGATCCTTTGATAGGACCATATTTTTCCACTGCCTGCACATAATAATGTGAGCATGTAGGTGTAAATCTGCACTTTCCCGGTGCAGCAGGTGAAATATAAATTTGATAAAATCTTATAGGTAAAATCACTGCCTTTCCAGCATAATATCTTACTTTTTTAAAGCTATTATCATCTTTTAAACTATCGTCAAATCTTTGATATAAATAACCATCTGGATTTTGATTTGCATTATCATCATCTAAATTTTTTTCAAGATCCACATCTGATATACTGTCTAAATCAAATGCATTTTCTAGGTTATCTTCCGGATTATTATTCATATTTTCACCTATTTGTATCAATCAGCTTCAATCTTTTAGCTGCGGCTTCAATAGATTTTTTCACATCCGCACATTTCCTGTCATTGATAGTATTTCTTGCAATTATAATGATGTCATACC
>CAVAON010000220.1:1126-2704 GCA_963590215.1 Anaerovoracaceae bacterium
ATCTATCACCTGTCGATTTGCCTTTTTTGTAAATGCGGTCGAAATCCTCTTTTCTTCGCAATACAGTTTCTTTAAGCATCTTTAGAAATCACACTCCAGTTTTACTAATCACTCCATAAATCATTCCGAAAAAATAAGACCACTATAAAGCGGTCTTATGGTTCATCTTCCTTTTGAAGTATGCATTCAGAGAATTATGCAGTAAGAGATTTTCTGCCTCTTGATCTTCTTCTCTTAAGAACATTTCTGCCGTTCTTAGTAGCCATTCTCTTTCTAAAGCCGTGTTCCTTTTTTCTCTGTCTTTTTTTTGGCTGATAAGTCTGTTTCATTTGTTTTTCCTCCTAAATTGAAAATTTTAAATTATGCCCTCTAAATTCCAAAGGCATAGATACGCTTTTATATTATATAATCAAAGATTGCTGCTGTCAATAAATATGTTTTTATATAAAAAGGGAATTTTTAGAAATTATTATTCATCTTATACCCTGTTAATATTGTTCACAACTTTTTCCACAGGTTGTGTATAAGTATCTTAAAATAAGTTTTTTTTATTTGTTAGAAAAACCAATTGTCTGTGGATAACTTTTTTGATATTATATATTATAGTATTTTTGGAGATATGCAAATGAATAAAAAAGAACAGCTTAAAAAATGGAACAAGACCCTCGAAAAAATTAAATCAGATTTAACATCTATCAGCTATGAAACATGGTTCAAGCCATTGGTTTTTAATTCTGTAGACGAAACAAATAAAATAATATACTTTGAAGTTTTCAATGCATTACTTGTAAAAGTAATAAATGAAAGATATCTTAAGCTTCTTGAAACTAATATACAGGAAGTGTTTGGAGAACCTCTCAAGGTTTCTTTTAGTATACCTACAGATACTCCTACTCCAAAAAAAGAAAACAGAGAATATACTGAAGAATTTTATTTTAACCCAAGATATACGTTTGATACATTTGTTGTGGGAGATCATAATAAATATGCACATGCTGCAGCAGTTGCTGTTGCCGAATCTCCTTCAAAAGCATACAATCCCCTGTTTATATATGGAGGATCAGGCCTTGGCAAAACACATCTGATGCATTCAATAGGTTGCTATATTATGGAGCATCATCCGGATCTCAAGGTTTTGTATGTTTCTTCAGAAATGTTTACAAATGAGCTTATAGATGCTATCAGAGATACTAAAAATAACAAGAAAAAAATTAAAGAATTTAAAGAAAAATATAGAAATCAGGATGTACTTCTCATAGACGATATACAGTTTATTGAAGGAAAGGATTCTACAGAAATAGAGCTTTTCCATACCTTCAATACTCTTTATGAGAACAACAGGCAAATAGTTATCTCAAGTGACAGGGCGCCAAACAAACTTGTAAATCTTGATGAAAGGCTTCGTTCACGCTTCGAATGGAATATAATTGCTGATATACAGGCTCCGGATTATGAAACAAGGGTTGCCATACTTCAGCGAAAAGCAGAGCTTGAAGGTATTAAATTAACTGATGATGTCCAGGATGTTATAAGCCTTATTGCGGAAAAAATCAAATTCAATGTCAGAGAGCTTGAAGG
>CAVAON010000221.1:0-2678 GCA_963590215.1 Anaerovoracaceae bacterium
GGCATTATGAAGGTTGATTTACTTACAGTCTAGACGCTTGTGTAGATACGCTTACTATGGAAGAAAAAACAGGAATGATTACAGTAGATGACATTAGAAATCGTGTGTATGTTATTCGAGGCCAGCAGGTGATGCTGGATGGAGATTTAGCTGATATTTATGGTTATGAGCTTAAGGCAATGAATCAGCAGGTGAAAAGGAATATCAGCCGATTTCCTGAGGATTTTATGTTTCAGCTTACAAGAGATGAGGTTGAAATGGTGAAGTCACAATTTGTGACTTCACGAAAAAGCTCATTATTTACTGGGCAAGATGGTGGCCGAAGGAAATTGCCTTATGCATTTACCGAACAAGGAATATATATGCTTGCAACAGTACTTAGAGGTGAACTGGCTGAGCAACAGAGCATATTTATCATGCGTGCTTTTAAGGAGATGCGCCATTATATCCGTCAGAATCAGCAGTTTGTTACTCAGTCAGAGATGAATCTTGTCAGTGCCAGAGTTTCTGAATTATCTGTACAGATGGCTGGCTTACAGGATCATCAAAATAATACTGATAAGACTATTAAAAATATTCAGAAGAGTATTGATGATTTAAGTGAGAACTTTGTCTCTGACAAAGATTTTAAAAATTTCGTAATCTATAAAGGCCAGAAATTTGAAGCGGATGCAGCATATGTTGATATATATCAGCAGGCAGACAAATCAATATATGTTGTAGATGATTATATGAATACGAAGACGCTACAACTGCTATCTCAGAAAAAGATCGGTGCTGAAGTAATCTTATTTACAGAGAATGGACGCGGCGGAAAGGGCTTTCTTACAACTGCAGTAGTTACGGATTTTGCAAATCAGTATCCTACCTTAAGAATTAAACCTAATCCAGACTGTCATGACAGACTTATTGTTCTTGATTATGGTCTTTCTACGGAACAGGTATACCATTGCGGTGCATCAAGTAAAGATGCTGGGAAAAAACTTTGTGCAATCAACAAGATCTCAATGGTGAACTTGATACACCCGGTAATTGACAAGCTATTGTTACTGCCCGATAAATCAATTTAAATTGACATATGAGGTATAGGATTTGAAGAAAACGAAATGTTATATTTACACTCGTGTATCAACAGCTATGCAGGTGGATGGTTATAGCCTGGATGCACAGAAGGATAAACTAAAGAGATATGCTGATTACGAGGAAATACATGGTTTGACGGTGAGTAAGAGGAGGATTATAATCGCTATACTGAAAGTGAGCCACCTTACAACTACTCTGAATAAAAGACATTTTTATTCGGAGGGAAAATACGGTGGTTATTACTATGCAAGATTACGATGAGATTCGTAGGCGTTATAATTCCGGCGAAAGCCAAAGACATATCGCCAAAACCTTAGGCATTTCCAGAAATACAGTTAAAAAGTATTGTGAAGGAAATGCTGTTCCTTGGGAGCGTAAAACTCCAGAGCGTGTATCCACGGTACTTACCGAAGATACTGTAAACTTTATTCAAAACTGTTTAGAAGAAGATGCCAATGAGCATCTCAAAAAACAAAACCATACTGCAAAAAGAATTTATGACCGTCTCGTTGAAGAAAAAGGCTTTGCTGGTGGTGAATCAACCGTCAGAGCCAAGGTAAATGAACTCAAAGCAAAGATGCCCAAGGCATTTATACCGCTTCAGTTTGATTGTGGAGAAGCCCTTCAGGTTGATTGGGGTGAGGCTACCGTTTACTTTGACGGCGAGAAGATCACAGTGAACATCTTCTGTGCAAGGTTATGTTACAGTTGCCGGCCATTTGTCCTGGCGTACCATAAGCAAAATGAGGAAAGCTTTCTCGATGCATTTGTCCGCATCTTTGAGATGATGGACGGTGTTCCAAAACGTGTCATCTTTGATAATGGTAAAGTTGCCGTAAAAGAGGGCTTTGGAAAGCTTGCAAAGGCACAAGCTAGCTATACCCAATTGTCTGCGCATTATAGTTTCGAAGCCATCTTCTGTAACCCTGCCGAAGGCCATGAAAAAGGTCTTGTCGAGGGATTGGTTGGCTGGTCTAGAAGAAACATCCTGGTGCCAGTTCCCCATGTCGGTGACATTGAGGGATTAAACAAACTGCTAATTCAGCGATGCCTTAAGTACGAAAGCCATACGGTTAAGGGCAAGCCTGCAAGCGTTGGTGAAATGTATGACACAGAAAAATCTTTACTGCAAAAACTACCTGGTCATAAATTTGAGACTGCCAAGTGCCAAGATGCCAGAGTAAACACCTTCTCTACGGTTAAGTTTAGGACAAACAGTTACTCTGTCCCTGTAAAGTATACAGGACGTACAGTTGGCGTTAAGGGATATCCTGAAACCGTTGAGGTTTATTATGGTGGCGAATTAATTGCTACCCACAAACGATGCTTTGGAAAGCATCAGTGCATCTACCATTTAGAGCACTACATGCCCTTGTTGGAAATGCGACGCAGAGCCACTTTGGACGCTGCTCCAGTGAAACAAAATGTGCCTCCTGAAGTTCTTGAAGAACTCAAGAAAAACAGTGGTGACTATTCAAGAATGGTAGACATTCTACATGATTTCATAGAGCCACAGACTCCAAAAATAAAGGACCCAGTCAAAATCCTATCTGTTGATCTCTCCCAATACGACCAACTTGGTCTCGGAAAGGAGG
>CAVAON010000222.1:0-2640 GCA_963590215.1 Anaerovoracaceae bacterium
GCATATGGCGCAGTATATAAATGAACCATCCAGAACCTTCAATGAATTTCTGCTTATTCCAGGATATTCATCGAAAGAATGCAGAGTAGAAAACGTAAGCCTCAAAACACCAATTGTCAAATTCAAAAAAGGTGAAGAACCGTCACTTGTTATGAATATACCTCTGACATCTGCTGTAATGCAGGCTGTTTCAGATGATGGTATGGCGATAGCTCTCGCAAAGGAAGGAGGCATCTCCTTTATATTTGGCTCACAGTCAGTTGAGAGCCAGGCAGCCATGGTAAGCAAAGTCAAAAACCACAAAGCAGGATTCGTTACAAGCGACTCGAATTTAAGACCTGATCAGACATTAAGAGATGTTCTGGAACTCAAAGAGCGCATGGGTCATTCGACTATAGCAATTACCGATGATGGTACTGCAGAAGGTAAAATCCTGGGAATTGTAACAAGCAGAGATTACCGTATCAGCAGAATGAATATGGACGATAGGATAGAAACCTTCATGACTCCGTTTTCTGAGCTTGTATACGCACACGAAGGTATTACTCTTTCGGAGGCAAATGATATGCTTTGGGATCACAAACTCAATGCCCTCCCTATTATAGACAAAAATCAGAGACTTGCATATTTTGTATTTCGCAAGGACTATGATTCTCACAAAAACAATCCTAACGAGCTCCTTGACGACCACAAGAGGTATGTTGTGGGAGCAGGTATCAATACCAGAGATTATGAACAGAGAGTCCCGGCTCTCGTAGAAGCAGGAGCTGATATCCTGTGCATAGATTCATCTGAAGGTTATTCAGAGTGGCAGTCAGATACTATTAAATATATCAGAGACAACTATGGCGATACAGTAAAAGTCGGAGCGGGTAATGTCGTAGATGCTGACGGTTTCAGGTATCTGGCAGAAGCAGGAGCTGATTTTATAAAAATCGGCATCGGCGGAGGCTCTATCTGTATTACAAGAGAGCAAAAGGGTATAGGCAGAGGGCAGGCGTCTGCTGTAATAGAAGTAGCTCAGGCCAGAAAAAAATATTTTGAGGAAACAGGCATATATATACCTATCTGTTCAGACGGTGGTATAGTATATGATTATCATATGACCCTGGCACTTGCCATGGGCGCAGATTTCCTGATGCTTGGCAGATACTTTTCAAGATTTGATGAGTCTCCTACGGCTAAGCTTAATATAAATGGGAATTACGTCAAGGAATATTGGGGTGAGGGCTCTAACAGAGCAAGAAACTGGCAGAGATATGACCTTGGTGGAGATGCAAGGATGAAATTTGAGGAGGGAGTTGACTCGTATGTTCCTTATGCCGGCTCGCTTCATGACAATGTAAATGTATCACTTACAAAGGTTAAATCAACGATGTGCAACTGTGGGGCACTCACAATCAGAGAATTACAGGAAAAAGCCAAGCTTACAATAGTATCTGCGACTTCAATTGTTGAGGGCGGATCCCATGATGTAATTCTAAAAGACACTTCAAACAATGTAATTAAATAATAGGAGGAATAGATTTATGGCAATCTCAAAAGAAAACTTACGCCCAGAATCACTGGAAAGAATCACAACCCCTGCTCTTGCTCAGAAATTCATAGATGAGCAGATAGCAGAAATCAAAGCACAGGTAGGGAACAAAAAAGTGCTGCTTGCACTCTCAGGCGGTGTAGACTCATCCGTAGTGGCAGCGCTCCTTATAAAAGCGATAGGCGATCAGCTTGTATGTGTGCATGTTAATCATGGTCTGCTCCGCAAAGGAGAGCCTGAACAGGTTATACAGGTCTTCAAAAATGAACTGGGAGCAAATCTTGTTTATGTAGATGCAATTGACAGGTTTTTGGATAAGCTTGCAGGTGTTGACGAACCTGAACGCAAGAGAAAAATTATAGGTGATGAATTCATCAGAGTGTTTGAAGAAGAGGCAAGAAAGCTTGATGGTATAGAATTTCTTGGTCAGGGTACAATTTATCCTGACATACTGGAATCAGATGGTGTTAAAGCTCACCACAATGTTGGAGGTCTCCCTGAAGATCTGCAGTTTGAGCTTGTTGAGCCTGTAAAATTCCTGTACAAGGATGAAGTTAGGGTTGTTGGTAAGCAGCTGGGGCTTCCTGACAATATGGTATACAGGCAGCCGTTCCCTGGTCCTGGTCTTGGAGTAAGATGTACGGGTGCTATTACAAGGGATAGACTTGAAGCTGTAAGAGAAGCTGATGCTATCGTTAGAGAGGAAATAGGCAAGTTAAACCCTGCTCCTTGGCAGTATTTCGTTGCAATTCCTGATCTTAAATCAACAGGGATCAAGGATGGCAAAAGATATATGGGATGGGCAGTAGTTATTCGTGCAATAGATACAGTTGATGCTGTAACAGCCAAGGCTGTAGAGATTCCGTTCAGTGTATTGGCTACAATTCGCGATAGGATAATTGCTGATGTTCCGGGAGTTAACAGAGTGCTCTGGGATATTTCAGACAAGCCTGTATCGACAATTGAGTGGGAATAGTGGATATAATCCCCGAATTTATTGGAAACAGTGGATTCTGGGGATTTTATTTTGCTGTTTGATACCGTTTCACTATTGTTTCGCCTCTGTCTATTATGGAACGCTAATGATATCAGGCAGATGTTCT
>CAVAON010000223.1:0-2611 GCA_963590215.1 Anaerovoracaceae bacterium
CTCTATGATAATCATATAGTTTAAGATGCGGTATGGAATTAAAAATCATGGAGGTTAGAAAATTATGAGTTCAAAAGAAACAGAAAAGAATCCGCTTGCATCAGCTCCGATTGGCAGTCTGATGATGAAATATGCAATCCCCAGTGTTGTCGCACTGGTTGTGAATGCATTGTATAACATCGTCGATCAGATATTTATAGGATGGGGAGTTGGTACATTAGGAAACAGTGCAACGAATGTAGTATTCCCCCTCAATATGGTTGTCATGGCTCTGGCATTACTGCTTGGAGATGGTGGTGCAGCGTATTTAAGCCTGGAACTTGGGCGGGGAAACAAAAAGAAAGCCGAAAAAGGTGTAAACAATACATTTTCATGGCTGATCATTGTGGGAATTGTTTTTTGTATCATCTGTGTGATATTTCTGAAACCATTGACAGCTTTATTTGGAGCAACGCCGGATAATCTGGAGTTTGCACTGGAATATGGAAAAATTGTTGTTCTGGGATTTCCTTTTGTCATTGTTGGCTGTGGTATGTGTTCTCTGATACGTGCAGACGGTACACCGCAGCTTACGATGATCGCAATGATCGTAGGATGCCTGTCAAATGTGGTATTGGATGCATTATTTGTCCTTGGATTCGGATGGGGAATGAAGGGTGCAGCATTTGCAACAGTGATCGGTCAGATCTTAAACTTTGCAATCAGTATGTGGTATGTTCCAAGATTCAAAACAGTAAAAATATCTGCAAAAGCAATGAAACCTGAATTTGGGATGTTAAAGAAAATGGCAGGCTTCGGAGTATCCAGTTTTGTGTCTCAGATTGCAATTGCAATTATTATGACAGTAATTAACTATTACCTTGTTCATTGTGGTATGAATTCTGAATATGGTGCGGATATTCCGCTGGCAGCATTTGGCATTGTCATGAAATTTAATACGATTCTGATATCTATTGTAACAGGGATTGGAACCGGTGCACAGCCGATTGTGGGATACAATTATGGAAGAGCCGATTATAAAAGGGTAAAGAAAACTTTTGGAATTGCAGTAAAATCAGCAACTTTGTTCGCAGTCATTTTCTTTATCGTTTTTCAGGTATTTCCAGGAACTCTTACAGCGATGTTCGGAAATCAGGGAGAACTGTATACAGAATTTTCTATTATGTCATTCCGTATTTTTACGTTGTTATGTTTTCTGAATGGATTTCAGACAGTCGCTGCAATTTTCTTCCAGTCTATTGGAAAACCTGTATTATCCGGTGTGATTTCTTTAAGCCGTCAGATTGTATTCCTGATTCCAGCAGTAATGATTCTGTGCAACTATATGGGAATTAAAGGCGTGTTGTGGGCCGGTCCTGTAGCGGATGCCCTGGCATTCATTTTTGCTCTTGTGTTAATTCTTGCGGAGATTAAGAAAATAAATCACCTGGATCAAAAGAAAGGTGTGAAAAAATAAATGGCACATTATGCAAGTAAATGTGTCCATTGCACAGATTCACAGAAGAAGTGTGTGAGAACACGTCTGGAAGATGAGAATGGAAATATATTTTATGAACAGATGTATGAATGTGGGAATTTTTCCTGCAAAGTGAACAGAGGAATTTCACATATACAACGAGATATTCAGATAGCAAATAAGAAAACGAAGAAAGGGGTAAAAAAATATGAAGAAAATTATTACCATAGGACGGGAGCTGGGAAGCGGCGGACGAACAATAGGAAAGATGGTGGCAAACCGTCTGGGGATTCCTTATTATGACCGGGAACTGATAGATAAAGCAGCGGAGAACTCTGGGCTGGCAACACAATATATTGAATCCAGCGAGCAACGGATCACCAACAGTTTTTTATATAATCTGGCAATGGGAACCAGTTATGGATACGGAATTTTACAAAATGCAAACCGCCAGACATTACCGTTGTCGGAACAGATTTATGAAGCACAGAGGGAAGTGATAACAAAGTTTGCAAATCAGGGAAGATGTGTAATTGTAGGTCGCTGTGCAGATCAGATTCTTGCAGAGAGAGAAGATGTATTCCGGGTATTTATTTATGCAGATATGGATAAGCGTATTCTGCGTGGAATACAGGAATACGGAATGGCGAAGCAGACTGCCAGAAAAGAGATTGAAAAATCAGATAAAGAACGAAGCCGTCATTACAATATATTTACAGATAAAACCTGGGGAGACCGCCATAATTACGATTTGCTGTTGAATAGCAGTAAACTGGATTATGAAAACTGTGCAAAAATTATCTGCAGTCTGGCAGAAGAAATGTAAAACATAGGTGCAGTATTATTGTTGCAGTTTACGCAATAATGATGCTGCATTTTCACTTCTCTTTTATCATTAAGTGTGTTAAATATAAATTATGAATTAGCACTCGAATGAAAAGAGTGCTAAAAAGAAAGGCAGGTAACAGAAATGAAATTAAAACCATTAGGTGACAGAGTAATTTTACAGTATAAGAAAGTGGAAAAAGAGAATTCAGCCGGAATTATCCTCCCGGACAGTGCAAAAGAAAAATCACAGGAAGCGGTTGTTATTGCTGTTGGAAATCGGGGATGTGAGGAAGCATCGCAGGTTAAAGTAGGTGACAAGGTGATTGT
>CAVAON010000224.1:0-2609 GCA_963590215.1 Anaerovoracaceae bacterium
CCTGAGAATTCTTCGACAGCCTACGACTACGAAGGCGACTGGGTGTGGAATCGGGAAAACAGCGATATGGCAGCTTCTCTTCAATTAAAAGCCACTGATGCATCCACCCTTTCAGGAGAACTCAGCTTTTACCGATTGTTTGGCGAGCAGTTGACCATTGCGATGTCAGGCAATACGGGAACGGTAACCTCTGAGTTCGGTAATTTTGAAGGAACGGCACGCTTCGAATCAGGATGTTTATATCTCTGCTTTGAAGATCAGGTTGTTTATAGTGACTATACGATCTCAAAGATGTTTGGAACAACAGAGTTTTGCTTTACATCTGTAAATCCAACAACGCAGGCCGGAGACTCTGAATTTGACATAACCTCTATGCTGGGCGAGTGGACGCTGGCAGAGTCCCAGCCCAATGTCGAATATGTCCCCCGTTATCTTATCCGATTAAATGCAGACGGCACGATGAATCTTAGAGGCGAGGACGGAACCTGGGCTGATTATACCTATACGATAGATGCAACACATTTTTATTACACCCTTCCGGCAACCGACATCACGAGCGGCGGAACCTATATTGTTTCCGGAGACACGCTAATCGTGTTCCTGGAGGACTAAGAAAACCGGTTGCTTCGTGAAAGGTCTGAAAGTGAGGGGATTCTATGAAGAAAAAACTATCCATGGTTCTAGCGATGCTTATGCTAATGCTTTGTCTGCCGGTTTCTGTCGGGGCGGTATCTGCATCCGGGGAAGTTACCATACAAACAGAACTTTTCAGCGGTTTTGATATTACATTACCAGAATCCCTTGCGGAGAAATACCGCTGGGAAGAAATCGGCTTTGAAGGAACCAATACAATCAATTTTTATGACCGAGGGCTATACGATGCTACAGATGAAACCGCAATTTCGGCACAGAGCAGAGGGTACCGGTTTAGCATCAGCCAATATTCCTACGACAGCGACTATCGCCGCGGTGTGGGTGATCTTGCCCCCTCCGAGATGTTCCAGCCGACCGGAAATCAAATCGCAGCCTTTTACAGAAGGGACGGTGTGTCGCAGCAGCCGATGATCCTCTCTGTGGGGTATACAATTGATGTCCCGGCATCCGTAGAGCAGGATGCCTTGGAAATTGTCAACTGTATGACGCCAAAATCCGACGTACACATGGAGAATGTGGATGTGAATCCATGGAATCTCAAATTTGCGAATTTCCTCTTAAATGGGCAGTTCAGAACCGTGGGGCAGGAATACTTCGACAAGGTTGAAATACAGGCCTGTCTCTACAACGTTGTGGGGAGCGATTATCCGGAGTTCATCATCACAAACGGAGCGAGCGGGTATGCCGCATTGGCCTATGTCTATGCATTCAGTGTGGACGGACAGGTGGAATATCTGCGTACCGCGACAACAGAAGAGCTTAACGCCATGCCGCTGCAGCCTTTTACCGCGATTCGCGGGGGATGGGGAGATTTCCTGGAAGCCTGCGGTTATCAGATCGAATATTTGCCTGCGCAGGTAAGCTCGGCGGACTGGCTTGGTACTTACCGATACGATGATGGAAATCAGGGAGAGCTGTATATCGTCAAGGAGTCAGACGACAGCGAGGTGCGTGGCGTCTATGTGTATTGCAGAGCGGACGGCGAATATGACAGCCGGGATTTCGTCTGGAGCAAGGAGGACAGCAGCACGGCTTCGGAGCCATTCTACAGCTCCGGCTCCGCCCGCATCTTTCATTATTTGAAGGGCGACAGGATCGTCTCGGATTATCCGAACGGCTGGTGGTCGGACAGAGATTATGTGCGGGTTTCGGACGTTGAGCATAGTTATCTCGAAGAGGTAAAGACGGCGATTCCGGTCAGTTATGCCGGAGCAACTGTAGATTTTAAAGAGAGCCTATTTGAGAAATCAGCCTGTGTATACGACAACGAATTGGCAACGCTCGGTGCGATACTGAGTTGTGCGGTGGAAAAATCAGAGCAGGATATTGTTGATCTTTTGCAGACAATTGAGGTAGATGACTACGATCTCCAAAATTTTGGGGGAAACGAAAGTTTTGCCTTTGCCGTTGCACATAAGGAGATGCGACTCAACGGGGAGGATGCTGTGGTGCTGTTTGTCATCGCCAGAGGCACCCAAACTTTTGCTGAGACCGTTTTGGATGCTATGCCTGCAAAGGATCCCTTTTTCAATTATAAGGCTTATGACTATGCGTATAAATTTTACGAGAAGATCAATAATGACGGCATTAGCGAATATATCAGGAAATATCCCGAATTGCTGGATAAGCCGCTTAAGGTCTTTGTTACCGGCCACAGCCTTGGCGGTGCAGGTGCCAACCTTGTGGCTGCCAACTTTACGTTGTACGAGTGGTGGGGCAACTACCTATCCAATGAGGATGTTTTTGCATATACCTATGGTGCCATTGACTCCATCGATGTAAAAACTCCAGTTGTGGACGGATATGAAAACATTCATAATGTTTATAATTTTTATGACACCTTTGGCCCGAATGGCTGGATACTCTTTACCACCAGCGGTAATTCCGGTGAAGGAAAATTCGGACATAATGATAAGTTTGGTCATCCTTACACGACTGGTCCTTTAACTGAAATG
>CAVAON010000225.1:0-2598 GCA_963590215.1 Anaerovoracaceae bacterium
CTGAAGAAGTCAGGCAAGATTATGAGATTCAAGACGAACTCGCACCATACATCGAAGACTATCTGGAAAGAGTTATCGGCGGCACCGATCCTGAAGTCATGCAGACATGCACACTCGCTCCGAATGGATGCTATGCCATTTGTTCTGTCGGAATGTATGAGTGGATCAACAAGACCTTTTTGAACCTGAAAGGCCGGGAGTATACAGCTCAGGGAATCGGACGCAGGATCGGAGACATCATGAGCCGTCATCACACGGATTGGCTCAAAGGAAGCAACCCGAAGCAAATAAGGTTTACTCGGACAAATCGCAAGGAATCACCCAAGTATCCGTATTGGTACTGGGCGGCACCAGATGAACAAAATAGGTGATTTCGCCCATGGCAAGGTGGCTATAAGGTGGCTACTGCACCAGTAGCCACCAGTAGCCACCAGTAGCCACCAGAATCGCAGTAGCCACCCAGTAGCCACCCAGTAGCCACCCAGTGGACACCTTAAAACCCCGTGTTTATCGGCATTCTACGGTTAGGTGGCTACATGGCTACTGTATTTTAGAGAAAAACTTTTTTTCAAGGAAATATGTGCAGATTGCATAAAAATAGGCATAAATATTGCAATATAGTACCCTGAGAGAAAGTATGTAGAAAAAAGGTAACGCAGTAGCCACCTTTGACGAAACATCGTCAGATCGTATCCGGTAGCCCCGGTTTACTGCTCTCTATTTGGAGCGTAATCCCGTAACCCCGGAATCATCCGTCAGACAACATTAAGACTGCTCCGCAGGGGCTACGCTCCGACTAAAGAAAAGGAAGGGAGACCAGGCCACCATGGATTGGACGAGAGACTGGAACAAGTACAAGCCATATTTGTTGAACTATGTGACGCGCATCAAATGCGAAGCGCAGGGGAAACATGACGAGAAACGGGAAGCATGGCTGTTTAGCTGCCCATTATGCAAGAGTGGACATGGTACTACAGATGATAGCGATGGAGCATTTGCAGTGTATCGTAAAACCGGAAGTTGGTACTGCTATTCCTGTAAGGCCGGTGGCGATATTTACGACTTGGCTATGCGTTTAAACCCACAGTTTAGATTTCAGAGTCAGGCATATGCTATGCTGGCAGAAATGTTTGTAGACGAGGAACCGTTAACCGAGATCCAGTTGCAAGCGAAGCAAGAGAAGCAAGAGAAGAAAACTGCACCGACACCACGAAAAGACTATACTGCATCCATTGATCGGTGGGCGAATGCCATCTGGGGACATCGGAGAGCACTTGAATATCTGCATCGGCGAGGGATAACAGATGATACTATTCGCAGATTCAAGTTGGGCTATAATTATATTTACGATGCCAGCCGGATTATTTTTCCATTCAATCCGGAATGCACATACTACAGCACCAGAGCGATTATCGAAGAAGAGTGTATCATGAACGGCACAAAGAAACACTATAACTGTCCAACAAAGAATATGCCGCTCTTCCATGGCGAGTACCTGTTGAACCGGAAACCGGGAGAAATTGTATTTATCGTTGAATCTCCGTTGTGTGCACTCTCCATCATGCAAGAGAGCGAGTATAAAGCGGTGGCCACCTGCGGAAGCCATGTAAAGAAGATCATTGAATGCATCGAAGAGCACCCGACAGAATGTGTGCTGGCACTATGTTTCGACAATGACGACAGGGGCAAGGAATTCACCGGAGATATGCTATCTCCGCTTCAGAAGCTGGGTGTAATCGGAGTGGATGTAAGCCCTGTTTTCTATCCGTCCGGATACGATCACCGCAAGGATCCAAACGAGATATTGCAGAAGGATGGCTCCGCAGCACTCCGAGCAGCTATTGAACGTGCAGTAAATGGATGCAGAAAGTGAACATCATGCCACAACGCCACCAGAAGCCCCAGAATGCCGCCACAGCCCAGAGTTTATCTTTATTGGAGCGTAATTCCAGCACCGGAACAAGCCCATCAGAGAGCCATTCTGAGCCGCTGACACAGGATGAACAGCATATCTTAGATGTGTATCACAGGTTGAACGCAGACGGCAGGATGTTTCTCCGTACTACACTTGAGATGCTCACATACAACGACAGTATGGTGAAGCCGATGTACACGAAGACCGGCAATGTTCTCACACTGAAATGAAAAGGGATACCACCTCAAACGGTGGTATCCTTATGGAATGCTCCTGTTATACGTTTCCAGAGCGATGGCCGATGAGCCATGACCTGCAATTCTGCCATGCGCTGCATACTCTGAGCGTGCTGCTCGGATCGCTCTGCGGATTGCTCCAACAGTGTGATCAGCTTCGAATTGGCTTCTGTGAGCTGCTCATGCAGGGATTGTATCTCAGCTTTGAGTGATTCATTCTCCTGTAACAGCTCATTGAAACGAAGTTTGCACTCTGCATCACAGGATTGAATCTGCGTATCGTCTGCAACATCAGGCTGTAAACTTGTTTTCATCGTGTTTCTTCGATCCTGTTTACGAATTGTATCAGTCAGGCCAGCCAATATCTGGATCGCTTCGGTGGTTAATGTGCCATCCATTGCCCGAAGTGAAGCCGGATCAATGCCAACAGCCTTGAGTTTGCGGTAA
>CAVAON010000226.1:0-2594 GCA_963590215.1 Anaerovoracaceae bacterium
ATGCCTGCCCAAGGTTATCCACATCGGCTCTAATTACACCAAGTCTTTTGATTCCCTTGGATGTCTTGGCAAGATCACTGAAACTCCTGCCGTAACAATAATCGCCTATCCACAGTCTTGTTGAAACATTGTATCCTGTAAACATTCTGTTTTTGCTGTATGCTCTTACGAAATCAACGGCTTCAATCCTGTTTCGAAGCTCCTGTTCGGACTCTATCACCATGTATCTGCCAAACGGAAGCACTGCACCTGCTTCTTCAGGTTTACTGCTTAGAATGGATATAAAGGATTCATCCAATATCTTGTTTGACATATTTACAAACGAATTGCACATACTGCACAAATCATCTGATACAAGTCTGTCTGTATTACCGCAGACTCTGCATTCTCTTGTCATTTCTTTTTTGACTTTAGAATTCAGGGCAATTATTTCCTCCGTCGTATATCTATTCAGCTTGTTTTCTGATATATTTTTGCTCATTGCTTTGAATATTTCACTGTATGCTCCTGCAGGCTTGTCCATAAGAGCATCGGCACTGCACTTTGCATACCCTGACGCAAGATAAAGATCTGTTTCAAAATTATCAAGGAACCAACCCTTGAGTTCATCATTAAATCTCTCAATCGTACTTTTGCACGTATCTGTATTTGGTAGCAATATATATGCATGACCTCCGCCTGAATAAATCAGATTTGCTCTTGAAACTCCTGCGGCATCAAGCAGTTCATCGATTATGTTCTCCAGCAGAATTTCCAGATAAAATGATTTAGCTCTCAGTGTTTTGAGTGCATCACTGCTGTCTACCTTGTATATGAAACTCTGTATTCCCGATATATCAAGACTCAGCATTATAAATGCATTCTGCTTATACATTTGTCCAGCATTTTTGTATAAAGCATCTCTATAGTCATTAATATCATTTGCTTTCAGATATTCATATATACAGCTTCCTATTGCTGCTGTCAGTTTGACATGATCATAAAGGGAAATATCAATCAACTGTTTTGTATCCGTTGATGACGGGACAAAGGACAAATTTGCTTCCATAACCCCGAGAAGTGAATTCACATATTCATTTTTTAAATCAATAGCTTTGATTCCATCTTTGAGATGCTCTATTATCCTACTATATGTGATTTCTGAATATGGAATTACTGACTCCTGTGGGTAATTTGCTTCACCACTATCGTATATTTCTGCCATAGGATACGAGAAGTTCTGATTGTTACCATTCAGGATGTTGAATATACTTGATAAAGGTACATATTTTTCAAATCTGCTGCCACCGATATCAGTCTCATCTCTGTCTCTTCTGTCTGCACCTGATGCAACATTATCTGCCCAATATGTAATATATGCAAGTGAATTATCAGCGATCCGAGCATTTTTTAGTTCACTGGAATGATGAAATCTTATCTGCGCTAAAATATCATCATCTGCTATTCCCAGTTCTTTTGCAAAATCGTATCCGCTTTCGCTGTGCTTTCTGCCGTCATTATGCCGATAAACAACCTTGCCTATATCATGCAGCAATCCTCCTATCGCTATTTGAACCTGTTTTTTATCCAAGTTTGTTCCTCCTTTCTTTTGTCTCCACGCCTATAGCTCCCATACCTATAGAAGCTTTGATTCCCACTCCTGAGTATTCTCCAAACCTTAGCAGCATGTTTATAAGGTTTACAAACTGCCTTGGCCCATGTATTTTCAAACTTATGTTTCCCTTAAACGATTTGATTTTAACGCCTTCCATATGGAAATATGTACTCATCAGGCGGTAATCGGTTATCTCAATATATTTTTCTATCTGCTCCATAATCTCATCTGAATAGATTGTATTTTCTTTTGAGACGGCATCATACTTACCTATAAGGGAGTTGAATATATGATACACTGTAGGATAGAACTGATATTTACCATTCACCTTAAACGCTGTAGGGGTTTTAAAAGAAACTGTAACTCTGGAGCCACAGTCACCAAAGTATGTTGCCTCAAGCAACTTCTGAAATGACAGGTTTTCTTCCTGAAATCCCACAATTTTCAAGTCAATTTCCTTATGCTTCAGATGTATCCTGTTCGGTCTTTTTTCAAGGATTGCATCAATTATATTCTTTTTACTGTCGATATCCATGCATAGTATATTCCAATAGATGAAATTATCATCGTAGATAATATACTGTGAATAAGGTGTCCTTGAACAGCTGTGCAGATAATCTGCATATGAGGGTTCAATAAACTCCATCATAACTCCCTGTAACAAGGATGAAATGTTCACATCAATACCAGCCGGTCTATCCATAGTTATAATCAATCTGCTTAACAATCTATGTTACCCTCACTTTCCTCTACAAACAAAAACCTCAAGACAAAGCATCCCTGCTTTGTCCTGAAGTTATATCTTTTGCCTGTTAATCTTTTCATTTTCGTACCCTCTCATAAACATAATATGTCCGTTGCATATATTGTACATTATTCAGACTATTTTAACAACAACAATTTATCCCACCCCCCCCCAAAGTTTCTTTGCAAGCAATATGCGTAAATTTAGAGCATACTCTATTTTTACAAAATAGGCACATCAGTTATATGTAAATTA
>CAVAON010000227.1:0-2575 GCA_963590215.1 Anaerovoracaceae bacterium
GAAGTATGGAGCATATTATTCCTGTAACAAATGTAGCTTTAAATTAAATGAAACTGTTGCAGGGAAAAAGATCTCAGAAACTCAGATGAAAAACCTGATGACAAAGGGAAGCACAGATAAACTAAAAGGCTTCAAAAGCAGTAAAGGAAAAGACTTTGATGCGAAGCTGGTGCTAAAGCCTGACTTTTCGGGTGTGGAGTTTAAATTTAACTAAAGCTTTATAATGATATTTTAAGCAAAAAAGAAGGAGGGAAAGATGAACAAAAAAGAACTGACTGAAAAGATGGCTGAAAAAACAGCAATGACAAAGAAAGATACAGAGCTTGCAATAAATGCAGTGACAGAGTGCATTAAAGAGGCACTTACTGCAGGGGATAAGGTGCAGATAGCAGGCTTTGGAACATTTGAAACAAGACAAAGAAAAGCAAGGCAGGGTAGAAATCCAAGAAAACCCGATGAAATCATAAATATAGCTGCCTTAAAAGCACCAGTATTCAAAGCAGGAAAAATCCTTAAAAAAATTGTCAACGAGAAAGGATAGGCTTTTGTGAACTTTGTAGAAATGCTTGCACAGTATGGCATATCAGGTGAGGCAGATGAAAGCCTGCAAAAATGGCTTGAAAGATATAATATAAAATTTGTTGAAAACAAAAGTAAAAAGAAAAGGAGAAAGAAAATGAGCGAAAAAAAGACATACATAAGCTTTAACAAAGCATTTGTAAGAGAAAATATCAAAGGAAAAGATGGCGAAACTTTTCATTCTGTTATGATTCCAAAAGGAGTAAAAATAGATGGAGTTGACAGAGGTTATTATCGTTTTACGACAAAATATGTGAATGACGATAAATTCAATGAAAATAACAGACTGTTTTCATTCCCGGAAGGATATGAAATAAAGCTTACTTTAAGACAGAAAACAGAAGATGGCAGCTGGCAGCCGGCAGACACTGTTACAGTTACAGCAGAAAAGCTCAAAGAAGCGATATTGCAGCAGAGAAAAGAATATATTGAAAGCCACAAGGGAAAAGAAACAGAGGCACCAGAACCTGATGAATTGAAAGGCTTTATGGTTGAGGATTCTGAAATCCCTTTTGATGAAGAGCCTGAACTTTAGAGGCAGGCTTAATAACATGATATAAGGAGCAGCAATATAGCTGCTCTTTATATATACCCTCTTGATCCGGGGAGAGTCTGGACCACTCTCCTCGAATTCCCCTTCAGGAAAGGAAGACAAGCGTATGGAAAAAGAGAACAAAATAAATGTTGTTAATGTGAGATTGGTTGATGCACCTGCTCTTTATAGTGACAGAGAAATAACTTCACCAACAGACGCTATTGCAGTCGTTGCAGACGAATTAAAGCAATACGATAGAGAAGTCTTTGGAATTCTCAATATCAAAGCCGATGGACGGATTGTTAATTTTAATATCTGCAGCATGGGAACAGTGAATATGGCGATAGTAAGTCCTCGTGAAGTGTTTAAGTCTACAATACTTAGCAATGCACAGGCATTTATAGGGATACATAATCACCCGTCAGGCAACTGGAAACCATCAGAAGATGATATAAAGACCACAAAACAACTGATGCAATGTGGCCGCATTATGGATATTAAAATGCTGGATCATATTATTGTGGGTGGTGCAACAAAAAAGATTTTCAGCTTTAACGCTGCAGGCATGATGAGTGATAACGGACTTGATAATGCCCTGAAAGAAATGCGAATGAGAGAACCAATAAATGAATATATAGCAAAAGATAATCAAGAGAAAGATACATTTTCAATATACCAGCTAAAGCATGGGGACAATACAATAGATTTTAGTTTTGAATCCTATTCATATATGATGCATAAAGGCTATCCGATAGATATAGCAAACTATAATCATGTGTATACCGCAGAACTTAAAGCAGGAACTTCTCTTGAAGATATTTATAGGTGGTTTAACATGGATCGCCCTGATGATTTTAAAGGACACAGCTTATCCGTTTCGGATGTTGTGGTCCTTCATCAGAATGGGAAAGATACCGCACACTATGTTGACAGTATTGGCTTTCAAGAGTTGCCCGATTTTCTGCAGCAGGAAAAGGAGCTTACTTCTTCACAGGATAATAAAGTGAGATTTGCGGATCTACTTGAAGATTTCAGGACCTCTACGCTTTCCGGTCTTGATGATTCAGGTATTGACGATGATGGCTTTGATGTAGAAATAGAACTGTAGCCATAGGTTATAAGGAGGAATAAGAAATGATAAAGTTTGATTTAGATGACAGAGAAAATATGCAGAAAGCATATATTAACTATCTCAAAGAGATAAAACCATTAGACCCAGACAGATACCTGATTGCAAGTGTAGAAACGTACAGCAGTGAGGGAAACACTTATTATATTGAAGGTGATTATCCTGAAATGCCAACAGCAGAACAGCTTTGGCATAGAGCAGAAAGTGACTGGAGAGTTTATTGTAAGGGAATAAATTTAGAAGAAGAAAAAGAAGAGAAAATACAAGGTTTTCTTGATAGCTATATAGTAGTTGACAGGAATAGCCTGTATCCTCTTTATACAGTTACAAGC
>CAVAON010000228.1:0-2552 GCA_963590215.1 Anaerovoracaceae bacterium
CGGCTGGAGTAATCAGAGAATTGTGCCTGAATTAAATGACCGCCTTATATTAGAGCACCTGCAGAAAGTACAGAGAAATAATCAGCTTAAACCTTCTGATAAGCTGGAAGGTAGATACAATCTGTCTGTTGAGATGGAGACAGGTGTCGGCAAAACATATACATATATCAAGACTATGTATGAGCTGAATAAGCATTATGGATGGAGTAAATTCATCGTAGTTGTGCCGTCTATCGCTATTCGTGAAGGCGTATATAAATCATTTCAGGTAACACAGGATCATTTTGCAGAGGAGTATAGTAAAAAGATACGCTTCTTTATCTATAATTCTGCCCAGCTGACGGAGATTGACCGCTTTGCATCAGACAGCTCAATCAATGTAATGATTATTAACTCACAGGCCTTTAATGCCAAAGGAAAAGACGCGCGGCGTATTTACATGAAACTGGATGAATTCCGTTCACGCAGACCCATTGATATCATAGCTAAGACAAATCCCATAGTAATCATCGATGAGCCGCAGTCTGTAGAGGGCAAACAGACAAAAGAAAATCTGAAGCAATTTAATCCACTGATAACACTGCGTTATTCAGCTACACACAAAAGCGATAGTATTTACAATATGGTTTACAGACTGGACGCTATGGAGGCATATAATAAGTGCCTTGTTAAGAAAATTTCTGTTAAAGGTATCACAGAATCAGGCAGTACAGCAACAGAAAGTTATGTATATCTTGAGAGCATCAACCTTTCCAGGTCTGCGCCGACTGCTACCATCCAGTTTGATTACAAGGGAGTTAGTGGCATACGCAAGATTACCAAAACCGTATCAGAAGGCTATAACCTTTATGATAATTCCGGACAGATGGAGGAATACAAGGATAATTTCGTTGTTTCCCGTATCGATGGTCGTGATGATTCCGTGGAATTCTTAAATGGCATCAAGATTTATGCCGGAGACGTCATCGGCAAGGTAAGCGAGGATCAGCTACGCCGAATTCAAATCAGAGAAACGATACTTTCGCATATTCAGAGAGAGCGCGAGCTGTTCTATAAAGGTATCAAGGTTTTATCATTATTCTTTATTGACGAGGTTGCCAAGTACAAACAATACGACGACGCGGGACAGGCGATCAACGGTATTTATGCAGATATGTTTGAAGAGGAGTATAACGATATCATCAGCAATATGCAGCTTGCTGCCGGTGAAGAAGATTACATGAAATATCTTGAGACTATTTCTGTAGATAAAACTCATGCAGGGTATTTCTCTATTGATAAAAAAGGCAGAATGATTGATTCTAAGCTGAAGCGCAAAGAAACTACAACAGACGATGTGGATGCCTATGATCTGATTATGAAAAACAAAGAGCTTTTATTGGATCGCAATCCGAAGAAAAGCCCTGTTAGATTTATATTTTCCCATTCGGCACTCCGTGAAGGGTGGGATAATCCGAATGTATTCCAGATCTGCACCCTGAAGCAGAGCAGCTCAGAGGTGCGTAAACGTCAGGAAGTGGGACGCGGTCTCCGTCTTTGTGTTAATCAGGATGGCGAACGTATGGATACAAATGTTCTGGGTAGTGATGTTCACAATGTCAATGTGCTGACAGTTATTGCAAGCGAAAGCTACGACAGCTTTGCTAAGGGACTTCAGACAGAGCTTGCAGAAGCAGTAGCAGACAGACCGAAGGCTGTGACAGCTGATCTCTTTGAAGGCAAAGTTATTAAGGATGTCAGCGGTAATGAGCAGGTTATTGATAATGAAACGGCATATGCTATTAATCATAATTTGATTGTTAATGGCTATATTGATGACAAAGGTATGCTTACCGATAAGTATTACAAAGATAAAGCAAACGGCGAGATTAAGGTGGCAGAAAAAGTTGCAGATTCTGCGGCTTCTGTTATCGAGATTATTGACTCCATTTACGACAGCCGTTCCATGATGCCAGAGGATGCCCGCAGCAATAATATAGAGCTGACAGTAGATGAAGATAAGCTTGCCATGCCGGAATTTAAAGCACTGTGGTCAAGGATTAATTCCAAGTCTGTATATGTTGTTGATTTTGATACTGATGAACTTGTACGCAAGGCGATTGCATCACTGGACAGCAATCTTCATGTTTCCAAAATCTATTTCAAGGTAGAAACAGGAACAATGGATAAGATTAAATCCAAAGAAGAATTAGCAAGCGGTGCGGCATTTATGAAAGATAAGGCTACCATCCATGAAAGTGCTGTTAAAGCAAGCTCTAATGTTAAATATGATCTTATTGGAAAACTTGTGGATGAGACTGGGCTGACAAGAAAAGCTGTAATCAAGGTTCTTAAAGGAATCCAGCCCTCTGTATTTAACCAGTTCAAGAATAATCCGGAGGAATTTATCATTAAGGCTGCAGCACTGATTAATGACGAGAAAGCTACAGCAATTATTGAACATATCACCTATAATGTCATGGATGAAAAATACGGGACAGAGGTATTTACAGATCCGACAATTAAGGGCCGTCTTGGTGTCAATGCCATGAAAGCAAAGAAGCATCTGTATG
>CAVAON010000229.1:0-2551 GCA_963590215.1 Anaerovoracaceae bacterium
CATTGTCGGATTATACTTGAATGATGTTACTGATATTGAGGCCGGATGGGACACTTACTATAACAATGGTGGATATATTAACAACATTTGCAGTAAGGATGTAACGAATACAGTAGTTATTGACCATACGGATGCAGATGGAACGGTTTGGTATAAATCTACCGGTCATGGCTGGAATGTTGCTTACTCGACAACACAGGACGGATCCATGATTGTACCGACAAACTATGTTAGCAACATTGGCCTGACAGACGGCATGAATATCATCGTGGACTACAGCCAGTATGCTATGGTTTGGCATTACTAATTGATTGTAGTAAGAGACGGCATTCGCTGAGAAGTTATTTGGAAAGAATCGAGAGGGCGGCGGGAAGCTGCCCTCTCGATTCCACATAGAAAATTGATATGGAAAAGAAAAAAAATCGTATAAAAAGAATAGAAACAATTTTGCTGATCCTTGCAGTTATCCTTTCCACGATGGTTCCGTCAGGACGTATCAGCTGTGGAAAAGCATACGCGGCAACTGCCGAAAACCTTACGGAATGGTCTGTCACTGCAGCCGCAAAAGGATCAAAGAACAGCACCTATTCACTTTCTTTTGAAAAAAAGGAGAATAAGTATATTTTATATATACCTGAAGATGTAGTCCAAAACGGCTCCGGAACAATGACGATAAATTCACCTTCGAATTCTTCGGAAAGCTTCGATGTGACTTATACAAAATTTGCGGCAAATAAGTCAGACGACCTCGTGGGCACGGAAACGACCGTTTCGTCCGTTAACAATACGGCAACCTTGACCAATTTTGCTAATTTTATGGGAATCAGTGTTGCAAACAATCGTAAAGAACTCTATTATTCTAAATCCTTAAAAATAAGGTCTGGCGAAAATTCGTATGAAGTTGAAGTAAAGCCATATTCAACCTTAGAGAGTTGGGGTATATGGAAGGACGGTAGCCAAAGGCCATTTCGGAGTGAGAGCGAATCAGAAATATATGCTACTGCGGTAAAAGGAACAGCGTATAAAATTGCAGGACAGACGCACAGCAGATTTGACACTGTTACAATCAACGATGAAGAACCCGATGAAAATTTTGAGGTTTCTTATACACCGACAGAAGATGGGGTAAAGAAATTCAAGATCAAGGTTACATCTTGCGACACGAGTATCGAAAGCCGTGAATATATATTAACCGTTGCGACCATTGAAAAAGATTACTATCCGATATTTGAAGAATACGAGTATACAAATGTAACTGCAAATACTACGGGAGTTCAAGTGAAGCTGACTGCGGAACAATTTGCAGATGTGTCATTAAAAGTACTGGCTCAAAATGTTGATGAAGCGACAAGCTACAGCTGGACACAGATGGTAGGAATCAAGAAAACTACATTGAAAGAAAGCACTGACACACTTAACATCAATACCACAAGTGCCAAAAAGAATGTAGTATACCAATGTACCATGAAAAACACTGTAGATGGAATTACTTATTCTACAACGACGAATAAAATCACGGTTACGGTAACGGCTTTAGTGGTTAATGCTCCTGAACCAGCAGTGATTACGCCGGACAAAGCAAGCTATGTTACCGGTGTGGAGGCTTCCAGACTGACCTGTACTGCGAATGGAACTCTGGGAGGGAAACTGACTTATCAGTGGTATCGTAATACGGAAAATTCAAATTCGGGTGGTTCTAAAATCGAAGGAGCAACAAAAGCAAGTTTTGTGCCGCCGACAAATGAAGTCGGGATTTATTACTACTACTGTGAAGTTTATGATACCCAGCAGGGAATAACTTCAAAAAATGCAGCGGTTTCAGAATGTGTTCCGGTTACCGTTACAGCCTTAGACTTGGGTATGGAGGGCACAGGAACGGAAGAAAATCCATATAAGATTACGAAGCATCAGGATTTTGAAAAAATCAGAGACGTAGTAAAAACAGGAAACGCTCTTGCCGGTGTCTATTTTGAGATGACGGAAGATGTGACATTGCCGACTGATTGGGAACCGATCGGCTGCATTAAAGACGGTAAGGACGATGATGAAACACATGGACCGAACCTGTATCCGTTTTCTGGAGTATTAAATGGCGGCGGCAAGATCCTTACGATTCAAGAAGGGGGCCTTCCGCTCTTTAACTATGTTCGTGATGCAACGGTTGAAAATCTAAAAATTTATGGGAGGCGGATTGCCGGAAGTGCCCTTGTGAATAAATTTATCATAGACTATGGTAAAGACGGAAACTACAACACAGGAACCCCATCACTGATTACCATTGACCATGTCACATTATTAAACGGCAGTGCAACGCTTTCCTCTGGTCTGATCGCAGGATCGGGATCCGGCGGGAACACGGTTGTTATTCGCAATTCGACGATTGAAGATAATGTTATAATTGGTTATGGAAAGAATGAAACCGTGATTGGTTCTTTCGTAGGACGCTTGAACGGCTCAATTATTAATTGTAGCAGTGCAGCAGATGTTTACGGACGGAATCAGGTGGGCGGTCTGGTTGGCCGAAAGGGTCAATCCATGGGACCATGCTTGG
>CAVAON010000230.1:0-2546 GCA_963590215.1 Anaerovoracaceae bacterium
TCAGATATTATTCGTATCTTTTTCTGTAGGTGATTTCTGTCTGGTTTCTGCCTTCTTTCCACTTGATTTCGCCCGGTGTGATACATTCCTGTACTGGGCATACGTTCAGGCATAAGTGACAGCCTACGCAGTTGTCATTAAGCTCAGGTCTTCTCTTCTCTTCGTTCCAGTCGATTGCCTGGTGTGCTGCATCATAGCATGAAATATAGCATCTGCCGCATCCTACGCACTTGTCATGGTCAAAGTTTGGAAGAAGCTTGTAATCTCTGTTGAGCTCTTCTGCAGGAATTATATTCGGAAGTGCACAGCCTATAAATTCATCAAGACTGTTATATCCTCTCTCTGCCATGAAGTGGCTCATTCCGCTTATCATATCCTCTACGATTCTGTAGCCGTACTGCATGATTGCTGTTGTAACCTGCACGTTCCTGCAGCCTACTGCAAGGAATTCCGCAGCATCTCTCCATGTCTCAATGCCGCCTATACCTGACATTTCATGTCCATGACCATAGTCATGACCGTTTGCTGCTACGAGCTTGTGCATGTCTTCACACTGCTGTACCTGTGTGCAGAATCTGAGCGCGATAGGTTTTACTGCTGCTCCGGAATATCCTGATATTGATGACTTGCCGTCTACTACAGGCATTCCTGTATTGTTTTCGAATGAAATGTTTGTGATTGATTTGATTGTATTGATTGCTGATACTGCTGCTGCTCCGCCTCTGATTGCTGCTACAGCATGCTCTTCCATGTTTTTGCAGTTTGGCGTCATCTTTGCGATAAACGGTATCTTTGTTGTTTCTGCTACTGCTCTTGAGTAACTCTCTACAAGCTCATTGTTTGTTCCTACGTCAGAACCCATATCATGTGATGTCATCTGCGGACATGAGAAGTTTCCTTCGATAAGCTTTGCTCCTGCCTGCTCTGCCATCTTCGCAAGCTCTTTCCATTCCTCTACACTTGAGCCCATTATTGATGCTACTGTGATATGGTCAGGATAATCTCTGTTTAATTTGTACATGAACTCAAAGTTCTTCTCTGTAGGTTTATCTGAAATCTGTTCCATGTTCTTGAATCCAAGCCATGGTAATCCTTCTTTGTTTGTCTGGTCAAATCTTGGTGAACATTCGTCTGCTACAAATATTCCCACTGTCTTGAAGAAACATCCGCCCCAGCCTGTCTCGTAGCATTTTGCAACCATGTCATAGTTGCCGCCTACAGGTGATGATGATAAGAAGAACGGATTCATACAGTCAACGCCCAGATATTTTATTGATAAATCTTTTTTAACTGCCATTCTACTTCACTCCTTTCTCTAAGTATGCAACTATTGCTGCTGCTGCCTCTTTACCTGCTGCTACGGCTTCTACCACTGTCTTGCCTCCGTTTACTATGTCTCCGGCTGCAAATACTTTGGCTACATTTGTCTTGCCTTCTTCTGCTGCTATGCCGCCTTTTTCATTAGCTGCTACGCCTTCTACTGTCTCTGCCTTCTGGCCTATTGCAAATACTACTGTATCGCATGTGAGCTTTAATTCTGCTCCATCAAGTCTGCCTTCTCTTCCTGTGAATCTCATTGCTTCAACCTTGCCTGAACCTTCTACTGCTGCAGGTGCCATATTGGTTGTCATTCCGATTCCTAGTGATAATGCATACTGGAATTCATTCATGTTACCAGGAGCTTCTTCAAGTGTCCTTCTGTATACGATTCTTACATCCTCTGCTCCAAGAAGCTTAGCTGTTACGGCACAGTCAACTGCTACGTCTCCTCCGCCTATTACTACGACTTTTTTGCCTTCCTGTTTGCCTGATGTTCTTGCTGCTTTGAGATACTCTGCTGCAGGATATACTCCTGTAAGCTCTGTTCCAGGAATTTCAGGAAGCTTTGTTCCCCACAGTCCTGTTCCTACAAATATTGCATCATAGCTGTCTACATCTGCTATAGTTACTTTCTTTCCGAATTCGAATTTTACTCCCATTGCCTCTACCATTGCAACGTCATGGTCTATTACGCTCTGTGGAAGTCTTGAAGGTACGATGCCGTATGTAAGCATTCCGCCTGCTTTTGCTTCTTTTTCAAATATTGTTACATCATATCCTGCTTTTTTCAGCTCTGCTGCTGCTGCAAGTGATGCAGGGCCTGCTCCTATGCATGCTACCTTGCCAGGCTTTGGCTCTCCTGCTTCAAGAGTTTTCATTCCAAAAAGCTCTTCCTGCTCGATTGCATATCTTTGAAGCTTGCCTATTTCGATAGGTTTATCTATACCGCATCTTGAACATGCTTCTTCGCAAAGTCTGTCATACGGACAGACTCTTGCACAGCTTCCGCCAAGTACGTTGTTTGATCTGATTGTTTCAGCTGCACCTTTAATGTTTCTGAATCTTATTGATCTTACAAACTTTGCGGGATCTGTTCCTGCAGGGCAGCCTTTGCTGCATGGTGCATCATGGCATAACAGGCATCTTGCAGCTTCTTCAATAGCAGTTCTGTGTGTGAATCCTGCTACAGCTTCAGCAGTATATGCCGCTTTTACTACTTTACTCAA
>CAVAON010000231.1:0-2522 GCA_963590215.1 Anaerovoracaceae bacterium
TCCTCAAACTTCACACCGCCATATACCCACAAATCTTCCTTAAGCTTATCCATATCCAGCTCATCATTTTGCCACTTCTCATAATATTCGAGAACATGCTCTGTAAACTCCGGAATCCGCTTTGCATACGACTTCGGCCAATAATGATCCATCAACACTTCAAGCGGCAGAGTAAGCAGAAGAATCATCGCCTGATTGATAGCATCATTCGTAGCCTCCTGCTTAACTCTATCCAGTTCACCAGATATCTTTTCTCGAACCAGGGCATCTAATTGAGCCCTTGTCAGATTGTACGTAGCGGTCTTAGCCCTCTGCTCACATTTCCGTGCCCTTCTCATTTCAGCTCGGCCCATAATGCCGCCTCCTTAATCTGTAATACAGTTTTCTCTTGCTACAAACAGTGCGATACCAACCATCAGAGCAAATAAAAAGAACGTTGCGTCCCATTCGATCGGGACAGTCAACGCTCCAAGCGCAATAAATATCAGTCCGAAGACCTTATTCTTGATCAAGTCTTTTCGTATCATTGCCTTCTCCTTTTGCAAATTTTCCGTATGCCTTCGCCGTAGCACAATGTTCGATGCACTTCATGATGCGGTCAACCAACCCGTACAAGCATACATAAGCGATAAGAAACAAAATAACCATCTGTATAATCGTCAGCTGCATAAATATCAATCCTCCGTCTTTCCGGTAATCAGTTCACTATAAGGAAGCTCTTCAATCCACTTACAGAATTCGCGCCATTCGTCCAACTTATGCCCTCTACGGGACTTGTAAATGTTAGCCAGAACTTCATAATTCATCATAACGTTACGAGTCTGGTTATAACTGCTTGGAAGAAGCTGAATCATCTGCCACCAGATTTCTTTCTGCCAGTCTGGATTGTCCTTCTTCTCCAAATATCCTTCCCTACAGTAGTTCAAAGTTTCGATTGTACGTCCGAGTTCATTGAAAGAAGCCACAATCAGGTGCTCATAACTGAAATCATCTATTGCGAATTCCTTAGCCGTAATTTTATGCATGGTGCTACAACTGTTAGCGACGGTACCGACTTTGTATGTGTCGAATTCTTTCCACCAATATAAAGGTGCTGTAATCCTCACGTACACCGGCATCATTCTCATAAACTTTCTGTGATCAGTACCAGCCTTGGATAAGCGTTGCATGAGGGAGTGATCGTTTTTACCAATATCGAAGCCATTTACCGATTTACACCGCTCACATAAGTCTTCTCCTTCTGGACCAATATCGCCCTCTAATTGATAACATTCATCGCATGTAATACTATCGCTCTTCTCCCAGCTATTCATAGGGTTTCGCATTCCTTCAATGATGAATTTCATCTGCTCCGGACTTGCCAGAGTCACATTCTCCAATTTAATCATCGCTGTTTACCTCGTTCTCTTTCTAATTTCACATCCATGGCCTTCTGTAATTCTTCTGACGAAATATCAAAAATAGACTTAAGGAATTCGAGACAGATATATGCATCTGCCATCTCTTCCAAAAGTCCCATTCTATCATCATATCCTCGAATCTGTTTACTGATTTGCTGTGTAAGCTCAGCGAACTCCTCCATAGCAATCGTGCATTTGAGTTTCCATGGCTGATTCTCCACACTTTTACGGATAATGCGCCGTCGTTCCTTATCAGACAACTGAATATCACTGTGCCATCAGCAGCCTCCGTTCTGGCTTTAGCGGTTTCCCTACGCTGTCTGTACTCAACCTCATCGATTTCATCAAATCCGTTTTCTGCCGCTTTGAAATATCTATTGATTTTTACCAGCTTCAATGATGGAGTAATCAAATATAAAACCCCGACAGTATCAAAATCCCCCTCTGCTGGGTCTGTAAGAAAGTCTTCAGTATAAACTTTATACGGCCTATCTTCCGGAATATAAGGCATGGTAATCGGGAACATTTCGTCAACAATATTACCAACCAAACCCATGTGGTAAGACGAATCGGTCCGAACATCAACTCCGTAACATCTATCATTATCATGGTATTTAACAGTTCCATCAGCATATACATCTTTAAATAGAGATGACATGCGCTTACACTGATAGCTAACTTCCTCGCCATTTAAGCCGGACACATCAGAAATATCACTCCACACGTCCTCAGTATCCTCGATAGGAAGCAGTGCTTTATGATCAATCAGACGATTCAGAATAGCCTTAGTCAGACCAATACTGAAACCGGAATGACCATCCTCACAGAGCGAGCGAAATGCTTTTAAAGCGCTTTCATAGCAGGCACAACCGTAATCCCACTCTTCGTCTTTTCGGTCTGGATTCTCGTGCTTGCACGCCAAAGCGACCTCATTCTCAGCCCAAAGCTCCATGTTAGATTTCTCACGGCAGGAAGCAATCGGCAAGGTTTTGTCATCGATATAATCCGTCGCATAAACCTTTCTGCTGTTTCCACCAAAATGCTCAATGTTTTCCGGTAGGTTGTCATTCACAGCGTCAAATATCAATCCCTGTTCTTTGCACCAGTCAACTGCTTTCTGAG
>CAVAON010000232.1:0-2476 GCA_963590215.1 Anaerovoracaceae bacterium
TCCCAAAGCCTTAGCAATATCAAGCAGAATACTTGTCTTGATATCAATCCTGTCATTTTCATATGCTGAGATGGTACATTTCTTGGTGCATAAGATCTCTGCCAGCTGCTCCTGGCTTAGGCCTGCTGCCTTTCTCATCTCTCTAATTCTCATTCCCATTGTATTTTCCATTATTCTCTCCATTTCCGGAGTCCAAAACGGAAATACAACTATCACCTGTATGCAAAAAAGAAGCCTGCAAAACGTATTAAAATAAAACAATTCCAAGGTCTTAATTGACCTCTATTGTCATATTTCCGTTTTGCAGGCTCCTGATAGTCTTTCTAAATTCAGCTCGTTTACAAACTCTTGCAAAGTGGGTGCCGACTCTAAGGGTTCGCGGTGCTTCAGGACTCTCTTGTTCCTGATCCTCTGCCCAGTCTGACGGTTCTTCCACCAGCTCATTCTATTTAATTTTTATTTTACCAGTTGTTCCAGATCGGGGCCGTTCTCAAAAATCTTCATGTAGATTTCATTGACCTCACCGAAGATTTCCTTTCTGCAGCGACTGCATGTAATCTCGACGCTGCATTTACCTGTCACTTTAAAAAGTGGTCTGCCGCAGGATGGGCAGCTCACATATTTCATATTGTTAGTTCTTTCTTTCATCATCAAAATCCTCCTGATACTATACATTTGCTTGTACCATTCAACGGATAAGGGAAATGAAAACCATTGATGATTGTGTCTGTAGGATGCACGAGTTCCGATGTGCCGAAGGTCCGCACCATCCATCCTGTTGCCCTCTTGCTGATCTTGTTGGTAAATCCTGTCAAGGAATTTATCCCACCTCCATATATGTGTTGCTTGTCTACAGGAGATAATATAATACCATTTTAAAAGATATGCAAGTGACATTTGTTTCGCATTATCATTCTGTGTGATATTTTGGTTGAAAAGCCAGGAAAATGATGCTATAGTTTCTATATCCCTATAAGTAAGAATGACACTAACTAAACCCGGAAAGGTATCACTTCTATGAAAAATTTAGGAAAAGCAATCGCTCGATATAGAAAAGCAGCTAAGATGAACCAGACAGCTCTGGCCGCAGAATTGGAAAAATATGGTATCAGCGTAAAGCAGAATGCCATCAGCCAGTGGGAGTCCAACGTCACCCAGCCTAGCGCCAAGCAGCTACTTGCTATCTGCGAGATATTTGGCATCTATGATATGTATACAGAATTTATCGGATCCAATCCTATCGATCCTTTTAGAAATTTAAATGAAGAAGGCGTTGGGAAGGTAATGGAATACATCCGCCTGCTTGAGAAAAGCGGTGACTATAAGAAGGCAGAGATTATTCCTCTGCACCTTGTCAGAGAGAGAAAGGTTTTCTACACTACAGTATCTGCCGGTACTGGTTCTTTCCTGGATGGAGAGGATTATGAGATGGTATCTTCGCCCGATATCCCTGCGGCTGCTACATTTGGAGTCCATGTCAGCGGAGACAGTATGGAACCCAAATATCATAATGAAGACCTTATCTGGATTGAGCAGACAGAACAGCTTGAGGATGGCGAGATTGGTATCTTCTTTTTAGACGGCAATGCCTATGTTAAGAAGTTCCAGAACAACCGCCTTGGCACTTATCTGATTTCCCTGAACAAAAAATATGACCCTATCCCGGTGACGGAGAACAGCTCCTTCAAAATTTTCGGGCGGGTGCTGTAACGAGTCCCTATTTATGGACACCTGTTTTGGTAAACTTAGGATGTGACAAATTATATTAGGCTATCAAATATATCAAAACAAAGGGGATTTACATTATGGCGAAAGAAATTATCACTAGTAGCTTATCAAAGATACGAACCGATTACGGCATCACGCAAAAGGAGCTTTCATCCGCAACCAATATCAGCACCAGGACTATCATGCGTATCGAGAAAGGTACTCAGATTCCATCATTAACCTATGCCATGCGCCTGGCAAAATATTTTTCCTGCAGCGTGGATCAGATGTTTGATTACTCACAGAGCAATGAAGAGGATGACAATATATGAAAAATTCATCAACCAACTTTCAGACTATAGCCGTTGATTTCGATGGCACTCTCTGCTACAGCAATTGGCCAGAACTCGGCCAGCCAAACGAAGCCTTGATTTCCTATCTCCAGGAATGGAAACGAAATGGGAACAAGCTCATTCTCTGGACCTGCCGTGCCGGTGACGCATTGTCAAAAGCTGTCGAATGGTGCCGAGAACAGAACCTTGAATTCGATGCTGTCAATGATAATCTGCCTGAGATCATAGAGCTCTACGGCCACAACAGCCGAAAGATTTCCTGCGATTATTATATTGACGACCGGATGTTACTGCCGGAAGTAATGAAGTAAATCTCGAAAAATCAAAATCTCAAATTGGTGCTCTATCCTATGAGAACTAAGACAAACCCCAAAATGAAGGTGAAACAACCATGTGGTAATCACACCTATGTTAAG
>CAVAON010000233.1:0-2451 GCA_963590215.1 Anaerovoracaceae bacterium
TCCCAGGACCTTGAAAACATGGGATTTACTGTTGTTCCAATGGGGCAGGGCTTTGCTTCTATGTCGCCTCCGACAAAGGAACTTATGAAGCTGACACTAGAAAAGAAGATAGCACATGGCGGGCATCCGGTTCTTAGATGGAACATGGATAACATTTTCATCCGAACGGATCCTGCCGGAAACATTAAAGCGGATAAAGCAAAGTCTACAGAGAAGATCGATGGCGCCATTGCAATGATTATGGCCTTGGATAGAGCAATCCGCTGCGGTAATGATACATCAGAGAGCGTCTACGATAGCCGTGGACTTCTTGTATTTTAGAAAGGGTGGTGACAAAAATGGGATTATTTACTGGATTATTCCGGACCAGAGATGCGCCTAGCAATAGAACTTCAGGAAGCAGCTATAGTTTTTTGATGGGATCATCGGCATCCGGTAAAAGAGTCAATGAACGTACCTCAATGCAGATGACAGCAGTGTATTCTTGTGTTCGTATCTTATCTGAAGCAGTAGCAAGTCTACCATTGAATGTTTATAGGTATACGGATAACGGCGGGAAGGAAAAAGCACTCGATCACAGCCTATTTCATTTGCTTCACGATGAACCGAACCCGGAAATGAGTTCATTCATTTTCAGAGAAACGCTAATGACGCATCTTTTGTTGTGGGGTAATGCTTATGCGCAGATCATTAGAAATGGAAAGGGTGAGGTTATCGCCTTATATCCGCTTATGCCGGATCGTATGAGCGTTGATCGTGATACGAACGGTCAGCTTTACTATAAATACACCAAGAACAATGATGATGCGCCTACGATGGAAGCCGGATTAGTGTATTTGTCACCGGCTGATGTACTGCATATTCCTGGACTTGGCTTTGATGGTCTGGTTGGATATAGCCCAATTGCGATGGCAAAGAATGCGATTGGACTTGCAATTGCTGCTGAGGAATACGGCTCCAAGTTCTACTCGAATGGGGCTGCACCCTCAGGAGTACTGGAACATCCTGGCACATTAAAAGATCCTGCCAGAGTACGTGATTCATGGAATGCAACCTTTGGTGGCTCTTCTAACAGTAATAAAGTAGCTGTTCTGGAAGAGGGCATGAAATATACGCCGATTAGTATTGCACCAAATGAAGCACAGTTTTTGGAAACAAGAAAATTTCAAATCAATGAAATTGCTCGAATTTTCAGAGTGCCACCTCACATGTTGGCAGATCTTGAAAAGTCGAGCTTTTCTAATATTGAGCAGCAGTCACTTGAGTTTGTGAAATACACCTTGGATCCTTGGGTGATCCGCTGGGAGCAAGCTCTTTATCGCTCTTTGCTTTCAGAGGAAGAAAAGAAGACGGTGTTCTTTAAATTCAACGTAGAAGGGCTGCTTAGAGGAGATTACGCAAGTCGAATGACTGGTTATGCGACAGCCAGACAGAACGGATGGATGAGTGCAAACGACATCCGCGAGTTAGAGAATCTGGATCGTATTCCAGCTGAACTTGGTGGTGATCTCTATCTTGTAAATGGCAATATGCTGCCGCTAGTTTCTGCGGGCGCAGCTTATGCAAATAATATTTCTGAGGAAAAGGAGGATTCTGATGAAGAAACAGAAGAAGTTCTGGGAATGGAAAAATCAAGTCGAACCAGAATCGGATCAGGAAAGAGTTCTTGAGCTCTATGGACAAATCGCTGAAACATCATGGTTTGACGATGATGTAACTCCGAAGATGTTTAGAGATGAACTTTTTGGTGGTTCAGGTCCGGTAACGATTTTTCTTAATTCCCCAGGGGGCGACTGCATTGCAGCTAGCCAGATTTATACAATGCTTATGGATTATAAGGGAGATGTCACCATCAAGATTGATGGAATTGCAGCGTCTGCCGCATCCGTTATCGCGATGGCAGGCACTAAGGTGCTTATGGCACCGACAGCGCTTATGATGATTCACAATCCTATGACTATGGCCTATGGAAATCATGCAGAAATGGAGAAGGCCATCGAGATGCTGGACGAGGTCAAAGAAAGCATTATTAATGCTTACGAGATCAAGACCGGAATGTCACGTGCGAAGCTTAGTCATCTTATGGACGCAGAAACATGGATGAACGCAGCAAAAGCCATCGAGCTTGGATTTGCAGATGACATTTTAAAGGATGAGAAAAGAGAAGCATCTGAGACACCCGCGTATGCATTTTCCGGTAAGGAAACTGAGACACGTCTTATGAATAAGATCACTGCTCATTACAAACCGGTAAACAAAACAATGACACCCGCGCAGGCTGCAGCGATTGCTGCACCTAGCGAAGTAGCACCTGTAAAAGCAGGAAAGACCTACGACGAGCTTATGACTCGTTTGAATTTGATTAGACCTTAAGGAGGATTTTATTATGAGTAAGATTAATGAATTACGCGCACAGCGTGCAAAGGCATGGGAAAGAGCACAGGCTTTCCT
>CAVAON010000234.1:0-2439 GCA_963590215.1 Anaerovoracaceae bacterium
GCCTGACACAGCGCCATCAATGGAAGATGTTCTGGCTGACAGGATTCTTCTCAATCAGCTTTTTAACAGGTTGAGAGAGCTTGATCCCGACGCGGACACCATCATTCAGTGCTGGCTTGATGATGATACTATCTCAGATCGTGCCATCGCCGAGAAGCTCGGCCGCAAGCAGCGCACCTTTGCTGATCAGATGAAGAAGTATCGCACGGAGCTTCGCAAGGTCCGCGGCTACTAATCCATTTTCATATGTAGAAGCCCATCCCTCTGGCACCCATCAAACGGTGTTCGGAGGGATTTTCAAATTTCTCAATTTTCTTCCGCTCAAATCTTTCACTCATCTCCAGTGGAAGGTGTAAGCAGCTGACAACAAGCCTTAACACTCACAGAAACGGAGGTGAAAGAAGTGAAACAGTCCTACTTCGATTCAGGCGGTAACGACACAGAGCTGATTGCAGTCCTTAATGCAATCTCCCATGTATCCGCGAGAATGGCGAGAAACATGACAATCCTCGCACAGCAAAGACAATCAGAGAAAGGAGAACATCGCTATGAGCAAGATGAGCGATATGGCTATGACCATCGAAGAGTTGCGCAATGCAGCCGCTGCTATTAATGAAGCAGCTAACTGGTTAGCAGAACAGTTCAGCAGCACCGCTGATGAGGTACCTACCGAGAAGCCCGCTGCCAAAGTAGAAAAGAAACCGGAGCTCAAGCTGGAAGATGTACGAGCTGTCTTAGCAGAAAAGTCCCGTGCCGGACATACCGCTGCTATCCGTACTCTTCTTCAGAAGTATGGAGCTTCCAAGTTATCCGGAATTGATCCGAAGCACTATGAAGCCTTGTTAAAGGATGCGGAGGTGCTGGGCAATGCCACCTAAAGGACATGCAATATTATCCGCCTCATCAGCTCACCGCTGGATGAACTGCCCGCCTTCCGCAAGGCTCTGTGAAACCTATGAGGACAAAGGCAGTGATTATGCGGCGGAAGGAACCGATGCTCATGAGCTTTGTGAACACAAATTAAAGAAGGCCCTGGGCATGGAAACAAACGATCCGACCGAGAATCTCACCTGGTACAACGAGGAAATGGAGGACTGCGCCAATGGCTATGCCGCCTACATTCTTGAAATGGTAGAGGCAGCCAAGGAAAGCTGCTCCGATCCAAAGGTCCTGATCGAACAGCGTGTGGACTTCTCCCGCTGGGTGGAACAGGGCTTCGGAACCGCCGACTGTATCATCATTTCAGACGGCACCCTCAGAATATGCGATTACAAGCATGGCTTGGGCGTACTGGTGGACGCCACCGATAATCCGCAAATGAAGTGCTATGCGCTTGGTGCCCTGGAGCTCTTCGATGACATTTATGACGTTGACAATGTCAGCATGACCATCTACCAGCCTAGACGCCAGAACATCTCAACCTTCGAGATTTCCAAGGATGACCTGTACAAGTGGGCGGACGAAGTATTGAAGCCTACTGCAGACCTGGCCTTTGCTGGAGACGGGAACTTCCTCTGCGGCGAATGGTGTGGCTTCTGCAAGGCCAAGCATGAATGCCGTGCCAGAGCGGAGGCCAATCTCACCCTGGCCCAGTATGATTTCAAGCTCCCACCCCTCTTGGAGGATTCGGAGATTGAATACATCCTCTCCCGCGCAGATGATCTGGTCGCCTGGGCATCCGATATCAAGGAATATGCTCTGCAGCAGGCCATCAGCGGTAAGGAATGGACCGGCTGGAAGCTAGTCGAAGGCAGATCCAACCGCAAATATTCCAATGAGGAAGCTGTCATTCAGGCAGTTACAGACGCGGGCTTTGACCCGTATGAGAAGAAGCTCCTTGGCATCACTGCCATGCAGAAGCGTCTCGGCAAATCCAGATTCGATGAGCTACTCACAGCCTATATCGAAAAGCCGCAAGGCAAACCGACTCTCGTGCCGGAGAGTGATAAACGTCCGGCAATGAACAATGCAAAAACTGATTTTATGGAGGAAATGTAATGAACAAGAATGCAAAAGTATCTAATCCTATGAAAGTTATCACTGGTCCTGACACTCGCTGGTCTTACGCAAATGTCTGGGAGCCTAAGTCCATCAATGGAGGTACTCCGAAATACAGCGTATCTCTTATCATCCCGAAGTCTGACACCAAGACGGTAGCCAAGATTGAGGCTGCCATCGAGGCCGCCTACAAGGAAGGTGAGGCCAAGCTCAAAGGAAACGGCAAGTCCGTACCTGCTCTTTCTGTCATCAAGACACCGCTTCGTGACGGCGATATGGAACGTCCGGACGATCCTGCCTATGCCAATGCCTACTTTGTAAATGCCAACGCAACCTCTGCTCCTGGCATCGTAGACGCAGATCGCAATCCGATCCTTACTCGCTCTGAGGTTTACTCCGGTGTGTATGGTCGTGCCAGCATCAGCTTTTACGCCTTCAACA
>CAVAON010000235.1:0-2437 GCA_963590215.1 Anaerovoracaceae bacterium
GACTACAAACGAACAAAAACAGAAACGGAGAGAATGGTTAAAGGAACAGGGATACACAGAATCACAGATTAATGACATCCTTGAACTGGAAGACCGTCCAGACTATGATAGTCTGTTTCTCTAAACAGCTAAATCATAGCAAAAGAGGGCACACCTATTGGTGTACCCTCTTCCGTTTTTAGTCTGAAAGCATTTTGCTAACAAAGATCTCAAGCATTTTCTGGAATTTTTCCAAATCCTCAATGCTCCGATTTTCGTCAACTGCATGGCATGTATCAGGCTCATCATCCTCAGGAATAAACCGAGGTCCAAAAATTGCACAATTTGGTAATGCTGCATTATAACCAGTTCCACGAGCAATCACAGGAACAACCTTCTTACCCATAACCTGTTCATATGCATCACACATCATCTGCATTTCTTTGGAATCTTCCGGAACATACGCCGGCAGGACAATTTCTGAATAGCTAAGACCACATTTGTATTTTTCTACAATCCCAGCAAACATTTCTTCAATCATCTGCATTTCTGTACCAATTCCGAAACGACAATTTAATGTCAACCGAATTACGCCATCTTCCAAACTGCAATTTGTAGGAGTAATACTGCTCCCCCGTGCTAAGCCAAGTGTCTCAGCACAATTTTTTTCGTTAAACACCTCCATGAATTCAAAGAATTCCAAATACTCCTTACGAACATCTTCACACTCTGCCACTCTTTTAACCAACTTAATCAAAGCATTATCGCCTTCTTCTGGAATCGAAGAATGACACGCCTTACCATTGGCTTCAAGCGATCTACCATCAATCTGTGCAAATGCTCTATTAGGAACCATGTTATTGACTCCATTATGCACCCACAGATCTTCCAAGAAAATATCTCCTCCTGTGTGTCTGTGAAATTTCAGTTCAACATCAGAATAACCTCTGCAGCCATTCTGAATTCCATCTCCGTCAATTGTCACCATAAATTTTGGTAACACCGGATTTTCATTCAAAAAAACTTTCATATCGCACCACGGCGATACCTCCTCTGCTGAACCAACGATGAGCTGCCACGAAGGTTTAATCTCACTCTCGAGTTCTTTGAACACATTCAACGCTACAATAATAGACGCCTTATCATCCAAAACACCTCTACCGTAGATTCTACCTTCTGAAACTTCACCAAGCGGATTATGTTTCCATTCACTTTCGTCAAATGGAACTGTATCCAAATGGCACACAATGCCAAGTTCAGGCACTCTGCAAGTAACCTTAGGCTGAATAACCAAAACCTGGCCTTCACCATGTTTAGTTACTTCAAAGCCAAGGCTTGTAGCAAGACCAGCCACATACTCCTGGCATTTTTCGATACCTTCCGTATCGCCTGTAAAAGACTGGATTGACACAATGTCAAGAATGTCCTTTACATATGTCCGAATTCTTTTTTTCATAACTAGCTCCTTTCTTAATGTAAGAATCGTTAACTTATAATAAGCAAAATACGCTTACGCCAATATTATACTATCTTTTATGTAAACAATCAAGTCATCAACGCCCATTTGTAATTTACCTCAAATCGTGTTATAATAAGCAATACACTCGCACCAAAAGGAGGTAATGACATATGAAAGGGATTCGGCAACTGAATAATCTCTGTGGCATTGATGTCGGATGTACCAACATCAAAATGGCTGCCATTGTAAATAACCAAGTAATAACACATACTGTTCCATCTGGAAATGATTGCAGCAAAGAATATTTGATAAATCAAATTTCAGAATTCTACCGCTCAATCAAACACGATTTATATGGAATAGGAATTGCGTTTTCTGGTTGCACATATGACGGTCAAAACGTATGCCACACCACATTAAGATGTTTGGAAAATCTAAGTACAAAAGATTTTGCACATCTAATGTGTCCAAAAGTTAAACTCATCAACGATTCCAATGCAGCATGTTTAGCAGGCACACTTGAATATCCAGATTCTAAGGTACTCGTAAGTGTAACTAGTGGAACTGGTATTGGTGCTGGAATTGCCATCAATGGCAATCTCTTCACAGGCTCAGTTGGTTTAGCTGGTGAAATCTACGGCAACCCAACATTTGACATGAACAGAAATATTACCAAAATAGGTAGATTGTGCTCAGGATCTAAGATTTTAAAAAGGATGACTGAAACTGATAAAGAGCAATATCAAGCTATCATTTCAGAAGCATCTCAAGAACTTGGAATAGCATTAGTATCATTAATTCATAGTTTTAATCCAGATGTGTTATATCTGTCTGGTGGTGGCTTTGAATTTCCTGATCTTGTTCCACAAGCTGAAAGCTTTGTGCAGGAACATACCTATCCTAAGTTTTTGGATAATCTTAAAATCGTTAAGACAAGCTATTCTTCCTATGCAGGATGTTATGGAGCAATGAAATCTTTGTTTTTGTGAGTGTAAACAG
>CAVAON010000236.1:0-1373 GCA_963590215.1 Anaerovoracaceae bacterium
CAAAATCTTCCTTCTGCACCAGTATGTAATCGGTATTGAAAGTTGATATGGCAAATATACTGATGGCCTTGTCCGCCAGTACTGTCGCAATGCCGGATAAAATACCAATCAGAGAGAACTCCATCTGCCCTTTAATCCGAAAGGCTCTCCATCCGTCCTGAAGTTCTGTTGTATTGTCCGGAATCTGCTCCGACAAGCACACCAGCGAATTTTCTTCATCTGTCTTCTGCGGAAAGCAAAATACAGCTGAAGGATCCACCTTGGAGTAATCCTCTACCTTACATACTGCAAATGAATCTGACAAAGGCTCAATTACTATCATTTGAGGATTTTTTCTGGACAAGATATCACCCCTTTCAGTTCGTATTTACGAGTCGTAATTTTATTCATCAAATCGAATTCATAATATTAAGCAAACTCTGATAGCTATCCACTTCATGGTAAACTACATTGCTTGTAGACATCTCATTGAACAGCTTCTTCGCACAAGAAATCTTTGCCTTTTCGATCGGTCTTAAATCAAGGCTCTCCATTGTTCCTTTCGTCTCAGCAACAAAGAAAATATGTTTTACCTTGCCCTCATAGAATGCAATTGCCCAGTCAGGAGAATAATTTCCTACCGGTGTAGGAATCTGGAATGTTCTCGGAAGTTTTGCATATACGCATACTTCCTCCGCAGCATCCAAATCTTCTGCAAATTTTCTTTCTATGCTCTTTTCGGCAGAACCGTCTGTGAACACATAATCCTGAATAGCTTTCTTTGCTAAAAATGCCTTGTCAAAGCTCTGTGTATTCTTCTCAGCGGTAAAGATTGTGCTGTCATATTCGCCCTCGATAGTGTCATAAGAAATATGTTCAACTATCATTGTGGCTTTTTCTTCGTTGATAAGTCTGACAACCTTTGTAATAAATTCCTCCGGATTGTTTTGGAACATATAAAGTTTATCTAACCTAATTCCCTGTAAAATAGCAGATACCGTCTTTCTTGTTAACGTTGTACCTTCTGCAATCTTGCCAATAAGGTCATACTTAATCTGACTTCCCTTAGCATGCTTCAGCGAGTAAGTTCCTGAACTCTCTCGTACAAAAGAGTCACCTCGACTTACCTCATATTCATTCATCTCAGACTTCTGACGGCCAATTGTTGTGGTGTATTGAAGCTCTGAAACAAAAAGCTTCTCATCAATATGCTTAATTGCCTTTTTAATAAGTTCCTCGCTCTCGAATTCAACCGTGTAAGCATATTTGTGATTGATTTGCTTCCATAAAGCCTGAAACTCTTTTTTCGCAAAGTTATCATTAAGCGGATTATCCTTAACCTTTGTTTCGTGTCCGTCAACAAACATATCCTTAAGGATACTGTCGTCATAAAC
>CAVAON010000236.1:1383-2422 GCA_963590215.1 Anaerovoracaceae bacterium
GACTGAATAAGGTTATGGATACCTTCTTCCATAGGCTTCAATTCTTCCGGAAGTGCTGCAACCGCACCATTCTTGATATCTTGGCGATATTTATCCGTAACTTTACGCTTCATATCCACATAACCGTTCTGGATAAGATAGAACTCAATAGCATTTGCCTTTTCATCATCAATAAGAGTCGGAACATCATTAACTTTGACATACTTGCCCTTAAAGTATTCGCTTGTTGCAGTTGTAGGTCTGTCATAGAGAACTTTCTTGATATCAGACTGCAAATCTGTAACAAATGTCTTATAACTTTCACTTGCAATAACCGTAAGTGTATTTACATCATGAACTGTATCACCGCAGCTTTCCACATCCATACGGTTACCGTTCTGATTTACACACAAGCGAAGTCCTCTACCAACCTCTTGGCGTTTAGCTGTATTGCTGTCAGAGTGCTTCAATGTGCAAATCTGGAATACATTAGGGTTATCCCATCCCTCACGGAGTGCTGAGTGAGAGAAGATAAATCTTGTAGGCTCATCAAAAGAAAGAAGTCTTTCTTTATTCTTCAAGATAAGGTCATAAGCTGAAATATCATCAGAGAACTCGCTGCCACGCTTCAGTTTGCTATCAATGCTGTGACCTGTCTTTTTATCAATACTGAAATATCCCTTATGTACGGCAGACACATCACTGCAAGTAGACTTCAAATATCTCTGATAAGGTGTGTCAAGAACACTGATTTTCTCATTCAAAACGTCAAGATATTCCTGTTCAAACATTTTTCCATACTCACCGAGAACCTCATCTCCATTTTCGTCATACTGTCGATACTTTGCAACCTCATCAATAAAGAAAAGAGACAAGCACTTAATACCCTTATCAAAGAGTGCTTCTTCCTTCTCAAAGTGAGAAATTATCGTCTCTCTTATCTGAATACGACGCATATCACTTTCCGAAACATCGCCTACCACATCGCCTGTGCTAATAACATCTCCATTAGTAAACGTTACTGTTCCACGAAGAGGGTCAATCTCAGAAATAGTATAAC
>CAVAON010000237.1:0-2420 GCA_963590215.1 Anaerovoracaceae bacterium
GGATTGAGCATGAGCAGTATGTAATGGAAAGAGCAAAGATTCTGAGGATAATGAAGAAGGACTGGGATTCATTCAAAATGCAGCTGGCGTGTCTGCAGGATGAGGAAAAGGATTACTTTATGCCTTACCTGCTGAAACAGAAAACGATTTATGACTTAGCCGATGAGCTTGGATTTACCTATAAGACAACTTATAGAAAGATAGACAAAATCAGGATAAAGATAAATGAGGGAATGCATCCGGAACTTGGATGGGAGGAAGAATAATGTCAAAGCAGATTTTTATAGAAGAACTTGAAAAGCTTGAATCGGAAAATGAATTGGGAAAAAAGAAAAGATATGAACAATGCATGAATCCTGGCAGGGCAAAGTACATCCGCCAGGTGGATGGCCCTAAGGTTTATCCGATGGGAAGGCATACCTTTGATAAACTTGCCAGAGAGGCCGGCGCTGTCCTCAGATACAGTGGTCTGGTGTTGGTAGACACCAAGGTTTTGGATGAGTTTCTGGACAGCAACTTTAAGGAACCATCAACATTATTATAATAGAGGAACAAAGTAGTTGTTGACTTGATGGGTTCCATTAAATATAATTATAGCAGATAGTGAATGGAGGTATTAGATGAGAACAGGAAGACCGGTAGCGGAAGACCCTAGAGCATATAAAATAAGTGCGAGACTTACCGCAAGTGAGTTAGAAGAGTTCGAAGCTTATGCTAAAAAGCACCATCTGACCAATGCCCAGGTGATCAAGAACGGTATAAAGATGCAGCTGGATCTTGATCGCAAGCAGAATGAAAGCAACGACTAACTGTTCCTCACTGAAATAGTGAGGTGATAGCATGGCGAAAGCTAAAAGAAAAGATAAGAATGGTTATGTACTCCGTGTGGGAGAATGCGCGAGAAGCGACGGGCGCTATTCTTTTTCCAAGACAGACCGCAATGGGAAAAGGCATACAGTATATGCTAAAAACATAGTGGAACTCAGAGAAAAGGAAAAAGCCTTACTCAGGGATCTGGATGATGGCCTCGATGCAATGTCAGCTTCTACAATGACTCTGAATGAGCTGTATGACAGATATATTAGTCAGAAATTCAACCTAAAGCCGACGACCAAGTCCAATTACATTTATACCTATAATCATTTCGTAAGGGATGGTTTTGGTAAACGTAAGATAGCAGATATCAAATATTCTGATATAAAAAAGTTTTATTTTCATCTGCTCAACGACGAAGGCATCAAACCGGCGACATTGGATAATGTGCACTGTCAGATTCATCCAGCATTCAAGCTGGCTATGAGGGAAGACTTAATAAGGAACAATCCTTCGGATGAAGTCATGGCGGAGATCAAACGAAGCAAGCTTTGGGCGACTCCCAAAAGACATGCACTGACGATTCCACAGCAGAGAGCTCTGATGAATTTCATCGAGGATAACATCGAATGGAGAGGCTGGCTGCCACTTGTGACTGTGCTTCTGGGCACAGGAATGAGAATTGGTGAATGCCTTGGGCTGACCTGGGACGATGTGGATTTTGAGAACCGCATGATCAGTGTGAATCATAATCTTTCCGACAGACCTGTGAGTGAAGATCGTAAATGTGAAAGACATATCATGACTCCAAAGACAGAGGCCGGAATCAGACACATTCCCATGGTGGATGAGGTCATGGATGCATTTCTTTTAGAATATCAGTTTCAGAAATGCATAGGTTTTTGTGAGGAAGAGATAGACGGATATACCGGATTCATATTCATCACTTCGGAGCACAAGGCTTATCCTGCTACAGCAGTCAATCGGGCACTGCATCGCATAACAGATGCTTATAACGAGCTTGAGCGTGAAGCAGCCAAGTCGGAGAACAGGGAGCCACTGATTATACCAAGCTTCAGTGCGCATAACCTTCGTCACACTTTCTGTACAAGACTCTGTGAGAACGAGTCCAATCTGAAGGTAATACAGTCCATCATGGGGCATGCTGATATTCAGACGACCATGGACATTTATGCAGAATGTACTTCAGAAAAAAAGCAAGAAGTGATGACAAATCTGCAAGGTAAGATTATAATTAAATAAGCGGATGATTTTTCAAATCCGCGATGTATATGTTAGAAGAGAAGTGTCTCATGTATTTCTTTGGACGCATGAGTCTTTCTTCGGTCAAAAAAACATCTAATCCAAACGATGTCGCAGGAAAGAGCCTATGACTCAAACCTGATTCAGAGTAAAAGCCATCGCGCGACACCGATAGAGCAATTTTGGAAATCGGGTTAGTACAACTGATGGACATAATTGACAATGGGAGACATAAGTTGGTTTCTGCGTCAGACGCCATTCCGACGATGAAGAGTATCGACAAATAAATCCTTATTTTACAAGGCTCCGAGGACTTTGAATAAAAAAGTACAGCAAGAGTACAG
>CAVAON010000238.1:0-2414 GCA_963590215.1 Anaerovoracaceae bacterium
CTAAAAAGCTACTGCTTATCAGCATTTTCAACCTTCACAGCCTCTGACTCTTTTTCAAAGGCTGTGAACAGACCTAAGTCACAGCTTCTCGTAGATCCTCTGCCTGCCGTACACGGGCAGCTTTCGGATTTTACCTGTACGCTTCCACCCTCCCACTTTGGTCATAAGAGCCGCTATCGCGTAAGAATCGGCGGGTTTGAGATCGGAGAGATTCCTGCAGAAGCACTCGCACCATATCTCCGCATTGCTTACCGTCTCCCGAGCTACGGTTCCTTTTGCCGCTGTGCAGTCGGTAAGGAAATTTCTGCGCTCATACAGATCCATCTTGCTCCAGTTATCCGGCAGTAAGGTATCGAGGTATTCTTCCACTATGCCCTGACGCTCATCGGTTTCCATTGCACCGATCTGTTCCGCGACCGCCTCGGCCTCTTCCTCACTGTTAAGTGTCAAAGTCTCGCCATGAAGATAAAGGTACTTTGCCTCCGCCCACAGCTGCTCTACTTCCTCGTTTGTAAGATTCCAAGGCTTCTTCTTGGATTCTCCTGTCACATTAATCGGCCAAAATCTGCGGTTCCCTGTAATATCACGCAAGAACCCGGACTCTGAGTTCGTAGTGCCGAGGATTACACACTGCCTCGGATGACTTTCCACCGTTCTACCATAAGACGGACGGTAAATATCATCGGTACGGCTTGCAAATGCCTTGACGAGCTCGATATCCGCTTTTTTCATTCCGGCAAGCTCACCGAGTTCCAAAATCCAATATCCCTGCAGTTTTTCCGCACCTGCCTTGTCTTTCATATCGAGGAGGTTCAGACTGTCGGAATAATACTCTTTTCCCATCCGCGCGATTATCGTGGACTTTCCGCAGCCCTGCGGACCTACCAGTACGGTAACGCAGTCAAATTTGATGCCCGGCTCATAAATTCTTGCCACCGCTGCCACAAACGGCTTTCTGGTTGCCGCGCGGATATACTTAGAGTCCTTCGCTCCGAGGTAATCGATATAAAGAGTTTCCAGTCTGGGAACACCATCCCATTCCGGCAGTGCATCCAGTTTTTCGCGCAGCGGATGGAAATGTCTGTCGTCCATCACCTTCGTAAATGCCACGTCATGGTTCCTGCTGGAGAAGGTTTCATAGCGGATATCGATCAGAGCCTTCAGCTGCGCGGTATCGGCATCCCTCCAGAACTTATTTGTCTCAGGACGCGACCACGGCACATCGCCCGTAATCTGTATTCTTCCCACAAACTCGTTATATGCCATATTTGCAAAATCCGGGTCCTTGTTTAAGATTAGCAGCAGATTCCACACGCTGTTTTCCAGGCACTTGCTCCTCGGCATATATCGCAGCTGTTTTCTCCAATCGTCGCCTTCATCAAAGTCCGCAGATGCCTTTTTCTGTTTCTCTTCGAGGACAAGGAGTTTTACCTTGTCCAGCGACATGGCAAATTCGCACATCTCGTTATAGGATTTTTTATCGTCCAGATCACCGAATTTGTGTGTGCGCACCAGCTCAAAGGCATTGCAAAGCCGGCCGCCTGCAGGGTCTGTTGCGTGGTGGCTGTATACGAACTTATCATCATAGATAACCACACCGGCGGAGCCTTCCCCGGGGACGTAATCATATCTGCCTGAGCCGTCTGCCGTGGGAGCATATACATCCGACAGAAATTCGCTGATGGCGAGCTCAATCGGATAATAGGCACGGCAGAACGCTCCCACGATGCCTTCCTTCTCCAGAGGGTCCTTCTGTTCCTTCACTCTATGGTCAGCGGCCCTGCTCTCTTTTGGCGTGGTCGGAAGGAGAGAGCAGTCCTGCCAGTTCGGGTGCGCTGTCAGTATGGTATCCGGGTCAAGCCAATCGCCCTCGATTACCTCACAGAAATATTCTCCGTTGGCTGGACAGGTCGGCCAGTACATCAGCTGATGCGGAGAGAAAGAGCAAGGGTCAAGCATATCAATGAAACCGTTGTCCGCGGCATAATATCTTGCCACAGCATTGAACTCGTCCGGCGTCATATCACGGGTGACCGGGATTACCATTCTGGCTCTCGGATTTGAAGGCGTATGGCTGTGAGTGGTATAGACGCAGCCCTTGTTGTGGATATGAATCTCTGTAAGGAACTCCATATTGATGTTGTCGAGGTCGTATACCAACATGGAGCGGCATACCACCTTGTTTGCCTGCCTGCGGTTATCACGAAGATGCCCCGCGACGAAACCGCCCTTGTCCTTGATATCGTCACGCTGTCCCTTGGGCAACTTCGGATATTCCTCTGCCGTTTCGGAAGTGCGGATAGGCTGTCTTAACTTTTCGCAAAGCTCATCGAACCGTATGGTTTTGTTTGACCAGAACTTTGCCTGTCTTGAGTTTCCGTAAGCAATTTTTAAATCACGCATTTTGTTTTACC
>CAVAON010000239.1:0-2414 GCA_963590215.1 Anaerovoracaceae bacterium
TTTCCCCCTTGTTCCGCTCTCAAAATCTCTGCATGGATACAGGCGGGATTTCTCCATGCATCCGGTGTGGATGCACTCCCTGCAGTCCGTTACCATACCTTTACCGCCGCCAGAATGTCGGCATCGCTCCAGTGCATCCGCTGGGCCATCTGCTGCACTTCCGACAGCTTCCAATCTCCGTACAGCAGCCGGTTCCGATACGTGCTGTAATTCATGCCAATCTTCTTGGCGACCCATGTACCAACCGCCGCATCTGCGTTCCCATACTGGGCACACTCTGCAGCCAGAGCATAGCGATTGATGAACTTCATAATTCGTGCTTTTGTCAGACCTTTAGGATCCCATTTTGAAAGTCCCATCTAACCCTCCTGCTACCTGTTCCCATGTTATCGTCTTGGCAAGCTCCTCCCGATGTGCCACATTGTTGGCCCATCCCGGAATCAGTACCCTGTGGAGCCTGTCGTACTCCTCTTTATTGATACCACCCAGCCGCTTAGCCATCTTCAGGGCGCCGTAGCACTCATAGATCAGCGTCTTGTCGTTCGATCTGATGGCATATATTGTGTCCTGGCACAGGTCCACGAAAATCTCATTCATCCCAATTTTCCATCTCCTCATGTGACAAGGTGAATACATAGTGTCCCTGCTTAATCTCTGTAACTTCCAGCCAATTGCCACCTTCTTCACTCATATCCGTACCCACTCCGCATCGTGCGAGCCTACCTATAGCATCAAGCACGCCCTCACCATCCCAGAGCTTGATTCTGTCGCCAACCTTCAACTTTTGCATTTCGTTTCTCCTCTCTGCCGGACTTCAGTCTACCGATCTCGGGTGGGTCAAAAATCTCTCCTCCACCTGGTCGTCGAAGCACGATGCCGGAAAGTCCATCCAGGCCACTGCCCTCACATGGATATTCAGGTCTGCGTATACTTGGCGGCATTCGTTCACGTACTGACACCCATGTGTTGTTATCATTCTTCTCGTTCACCATTTTCGTATTCTCCTTGAATCCCGTGTGTATCTTCAAAAGTTACTCTTTGGCAAAAAAAATATCGGTCGGATTCTCGATATGGAGCTCTTCGATCATTGTCTGAATCTCATCACTTCCAAACACACCAATCTTCATCTTTTCATAGAATGTTTTCGGCGTAATTCCGATCTTTTTAGCCATATCTGACTGAGAAATGCCGTATTTTGCCAGTAATCCCCGCAACTCATCTGTGCGTATCATGTCTTTCACCTCCTTTTCATCTCTCTGCTCCGTAACTTACGAAGTTACCATTATAATAGTCTCCGTTCGGTAACCTGTCAAGATATTTTTGTTTGTTATTGTAACTTTTTTGTGATATTATCTATTCATAAGGAGGTACTTACATGTCAACCATTGGAATGAGAATTAAGGAAATCCGTGAAAAATCGGGATATAGCCAGACAGACATGGCGGGCAAAATTGGCGTTTCAAAACAAACTCTGTATAAATACGAAAACGGCATTGTCACAAACATCCCATCTGACAAAATCGAAAACATTGCGAAACTGTGCAGAGTGTCCCCTGCATACATCATGGGTTGGGAAGATTCCGCAATACCAGACCTACCAAACATCACCCCGATCACTACCACCTCCATCCCACTACTGGGAAGCGTGGCCTGCGGGAAGCCGATCTATGCGGAGCAGGATTTTGTGTGTTACGTGGAGGTCGGCGCAGATATCCATGCGGACTATGGCTTGCGGGCCAGAGGCGACAGCATGATCAATGCCCGGATCCATGACGGAGATATTGTATTTGTGAAGAAAACCGACACTGTGGAAAACGGAGACATCGCCGTTGTGCTGATCCAGGATGAAGCCACACTGAAGCGGTTTTTTTATTACCCGGAAAAACAGAAGCTGGTGCTGCAGGCAGAAAACCCAAAGTATGAGCCACTGGTCTATGTCGGTGAGGAGCTGGCGGGTGTGAGAGTTCTGGGGAAAGCCATTGCATTTCAAAGTGACATTGAAGTGACATTGAAAGCGCAAAAACGTAACGGATAACCCTAAAATGTAACGCTTCCGTAACGCTTCCGTAACGGAAGAAATGACGGTTTTATGCGGGGTGTAACGCTGTAACGCTTGATTTCAACTTCTTAGATAATTAGGTCTGCAATTTCATATTTTATGAAAATATGAAATTTTTCCGGAATTATAAAGAATATAAAAGTAATCCGTTACGCGTTACGCGTTACACATTGAGTTGAGTTGAAAGGAAAGTGAATGACGGCTAGAGAGTATCTTTCACAGGTGGCTGATCTGAATGAATGTATCGAACAGGATTTAAGACGCAGACATGATAAATACAGCATGATGAAGGGAATCGACTATGCGGCGGACAAGGTCCAGAGTTCACCGGACGGCGACCAGCTGGCCAACAGGG
>CAVAON010000240.1:0-2396 GCA_963590215.1 Anaerovoracaceae bacterium
ATGCCAGCACCTGCCTTTCCTTTGGTATAGTAATATTTTACCGTAAGGCAGCGGGCTTTACTGCTCCTGCTTAAAAGCGTATGCTCACAATAATAAGCAGCTCGTTTTGACATGGCAGTAGAATTCCGTATTTTGTACATTTCTGTCATCCTCCAAGTGTTTTGCATACTGTTTTAGCAGTTTTGTTAAACATGGTGGAGAACGGCCAGCATGAATTATTCTTTGCGGCAGGGAATAACGCATCTGGAATTGGATGAATACAAATAAAAGCACAGCCGCCATATATACAGGTGACTGTGCTTTTACAGAGTATTAACTGTATTCGTTTTTAAGCAACATAAAGTGCCCGCAAAGGAATTACATGATACGATGCCAGCCGGAAACCTTGTATCAGAGATCCTTCATTCCGTCTTTTTTTGACCGAACCACTTTCTTAATCGGTTTTGTCTACCATGGTAATTAACATTTTGAGTGGAGCAGAAATACCACGGAAAACTTTCCTCATCGTATTTTCTGCACCGCGGACAAACTTGTTCCCCTTCCGGAACATAACAGCCGCAACAGACGCAAATGTCCGCTGTTTTCAAAATTCTTATTTTTGCCATGTGTCATCTGTCCTTTTGTAAAATTCACGTTTGATTTTCTATCAATTGCATCTTCATTCGTCTATTCTCTCGCAACGAACCGTTACGCGAGCAGCACCGCCGACCGTACAGGTAAAAAGCGTCAGATCCCAATCGCCGCTTGTCATCTCATCAACAGCAAACGGAGAAAGAGTCTCAATTTCGATAACCTCGTATCGGAATGCATTCCCGTCCATATCGGTAAAAGTGACTTTATCGCCCTGCGACAGATTTTGCAAATATCCGAAGTGACTATAATAGTTGTGGGCAGCGACAACCATATTGTCCAGATACGCAGAGCCGGCATAGCGGCAGGGTGCAATCTTCAAGTTCGGATAGCTCCACTCACTGATGACCGGCAGTTCCAACGACAGAGCTGGAATCTGCAGCACGCCGATATATTGCTGCCCATCAATTTCCTCCTCCGGCATGTCCATCTCTGGATTCAGGATATAGTCTGGGATATTGGCCTCTTCCAACGAGTCGCCAGAGGGGATGGCAGGCAGACTGACATCCCCTTCTTCCGCATCTTCAAGCTCTGGCGTGAGCTGCTCCAAAACTGTATCAACCGAGGCCCCTGCTTTCGCATCACTCCAGAGATTGTATGCTGTAAGAAAAAAGGCTGCTGCCAAAAGTAGCAGCCCGATTCCAGTGCAAATTTTTCCACGCTTACTCATGTTCTTTTTTCTTTCTGCTCAGAGCTCCCACAATCAGGAACGTCATGCCTCCAACGGCAAGCAGTGGCACCGGCCACCACAGGACACCAGTCTGCGGCAGTTTTTGCTTATCTAATGTATTCGTCAGAACAAAGGTATAGCCATTCTGCTTTACGTTGGAAACATAGCCGGAAACAGATGCTTCATGAATCGTCCAACTATATTCCTTACCATTTGCATCGCATTTGGCCAGATCCTCCCAGGTATATAGCCAGCCATTCGCCTCGTTAAGGATCACGGAATCATAAGCTGTACCGTTTTGCAGCAGCGTCACCTGCACGGACTTTGGGCGGTTGCTCTCGTAGCCCTTATCGTCCCACACCTTTGTTACGATACGCTTTACAGTATCGTTCGTTGTTGTCGGAGTGTAGGTATTCGTCACCGTAAAGGTAATGCCGTTTTTCTCTATGAGCACCGTGTAATCGTCCACCGTTTTTTCTGTGACCGACCATTCTACCTTTGAACCGTCCTTGTTGTATTTCGGCAGCTCGTCCCAAGTGTGGCTCCAGTCGCTCTTTTCGTTTAGCGTCACGGTATCGTAGACCTCGCCGTCCTTCAAAAGCTGAATGATGACCTCCTGGGGGCGAAGTTTCTCTACATCATCCTTCCAGACTTTCAGAACTTTGCGGCTCACGGTATCCTCTGACGGGCTGGGTGGCAATTCCTCGCGGGTGTGCTTGGGCTCGACGGTTATATCATAGCTCCATGTGTTAGCATTGCTGTCCAGATTGGGAAGGGAAACAAGGAACGGCTCTGTTTTATAGCTGTAGACGTCTTTGGTCAGCGTCTTACCCACAACCAGATAAAGCCCCGGTTTTAGACTCGCCTGGTCATTAGGAAAAGATAATGTTCCGTTATCATCCGTTTTGCCGCTGTCCAGCGCCTTGAGCTTATCCTGCTCTGTATAACCCTTCAGCGTCTCCGCCAGCGTCTTCCAATCATCTGTCGTCAAGCCGTTTACTTGGACCGGATAGTCCTCGAAGTCACCTGCAAGGGAAAATTCCGCATATTCGTTTACGTCTGCCACATAGTAGAGGTCAAACTGGACATCGGATAT
>CAVAON010000241.1:0-2378 GCA_963590215.1 Anaerovoracaceae bacterium
ATATCCACTCATTTCAATCAATAGAAAACGGACTTGTCAGTGCCGGATTTCAAATTACAACAAAGGCCTGGCTTGACGGATATGACTCTGTCATGCACGAGGCGAAAAAAAGCTATTTTTCAGCCCTGAAAGAGCAGGCAAAGGCGATTGGAATTCCGTTTACCATGCTGGCAATGGGAAAGGTGGCTCCGGAACCGGAATATAGCCTGCCAATCGAGGGCGAAGGCGATACGGCAATCTATGTGCTGGCCAGAAATTCCGGCGAAGGTGGAGACAGAAACCCAGGCGAAGGGGATATCAGGCTTACCGAAACGGAAATCCGCGACATAAAGGCCATCAATGAGAAGTATGAGAAATTCATGCTGGTACTCAATACAGGCGGCATGGTGGACCTGACACCAGTGCGTGAGGTCAAGAACATTCTGATACTGGGACAGCTGGGAACAGTGACTGCGGATGTACTTGCAGATATTCTGCTTGGTAAAAGCAATCCATCCGGAAAGCTGACGATGTCCTGGGCAGATATTGATGCTTATCCGTCCACAGAAGGCTTTGGCGACATGAATGACACTTCCTATAAAGAGAACATCTACGTAGGATACCGCTGGTTTGATAAGAATGAAAAAGGACTTTTATATCCCTTCGGATATGGTTTGTCCTACAGCGAATTTGCAGTGGACTCCTATGTCATGGAGCAGGGGGAGACTGCAATTACCGTGAGATGCCGGGTTGAAAACACAGGCCGATATGCTGGAAAAGACATCATACAGGTATATGTGGCCAAGCCGGAAAGCAGAATGGACATGCCGGTCAAGGAACTGGTGGCGTTTCAGAAGACTAAAACGCTGGAACCAGGTGAGAGCACTGAGATAACAATCTCCTTTGCAAGGGAGGAGCTCAAGTCTTATGACCAGGCGAGTGCAGAGTATGTCATCAGCAGGGGAGACTACAGAATACTGGCAGGCGAGGACAGTAAACAGGTAACTGAGGTCGGCGTCCTGACATTCGACGAAGATATCGTGATTGACAGATTGACACATGTCTGCTGCGGCAAAGCAGGCCCAGAGACTTTGGTGTCAGAAGAAGAGCCTGAGAATGCACAGGGACAAAAGGTAGACTGGTCACAGGTGAAGTCGGGAGAGAAGACGGTCGAAGCATTTGCGAACGGCCTTACAGACAGGGAACTTGCCTATGTGTGTTGCGGCTATAATGTAGACGTGACGGATAAGGGAAGTATCATCGGTGCCGCATCCAAAAAGGTAGCTGGTGCCGCCGGAGAGACAACCGGAAAATTATTGGAATCACATGGCCTAGACAGTATAGTGATGTGTGACGGTCCTGCCGGGGTGAGAGTATCTCCTGTCTATACGCTCCATAATGGCGAGGCGGCGGCAAAGGAGATGGCCTTTGGCGGCGATATGCTGGAATTTTTGGACGATGAGGATTTGGCTGCAATGAAAGCAATGATGGCACAGCCGGATCAGACAGATCAGACAGAAAAAGAAGAAACATTCTATTACCAATATTGCACTGCCCTACCAATCGGAACAGATATTGCCCAGTCCTTTAATACTGAGCTGGCTGGGGTATATGGCGATATCGTGGGACAGGAGATGGAACGCTTTGGCATACAGCTTTGGTTGGCACCTGCCCTCAATATTATGCGATCACCGCTTTGTGGAAGAGACTTCGAGTATTATTCGGAGGATCCGGTGCTCAGCGGAGAAATAGCAGCTGCGATTACCGCAAGTGTGCAGAAGCATTCCCGTTGCGGCGTAACAATCAAACATTTTGCCTGCAACAACCAGGAAACCAACCGCTATGGATCTAACAGTATCGTACAAGAGCGAGCTTTAAGAGAAATTTATCTCAAAGGGTTTGAAATCTGTGTAAGAAAGGCGGCCCCGAAGGCGGTAATGTCATCCTATAACCTTCTGAATGGGGAGCATACGGCAAATAACAGAGACCTGCTTCAGACAGTATTGCGAGAGGAGTGGGGATTTGCGGGAATGGTGATGACGGACTGGTTTACCACTACCGATATGATGTCGGTACCGGGAGCAAAATATTCGCATACCTCTGCAGCAGGCTGCATCAAGGCCAGAAACAATCTGGTCATGCCTGGAGTAGGAACGGATATTGAGGATATTGAAAATGGCTTGATAAACGCGGAGCATCCTTACCATATCACCCGAAATGATCTGCTTGAAGCGTCGATACCGGTGCTTAAAACTGTACTTGAGCTGACCTGATTTTTGCGTGTCCTGGGTACAAACCCATGGGAAGGCCCGTCGTAAGACGGGTCTTTTAAGAAAGGAAAAACAAAATGGAAAATTTATCAGAAAAATTTGGAGAGTGGGCTTTAGTTGTTGGAGCTT
>CAVAON010000242.1:0-2360 GCA_963590215.1 Anaerovoracaceae bacterium
TTATATCACAGTAAGCCATATTATTCAAGAAATATTTCTGTTACAGAAAAAGCTCATCTACACGGAGTAGACAAGCTTTTTCTCAAAAAATGTAAGACTTTTAAATTTTTGTTTTCATCATTTCATCTATGCGTCTTTTTAATGCAGCAAATCCCTCTTCTGCATCGCTGATTTGGAGAACTGTCTTTTCCATAGGACACATATCTGTTCCCTTGCGGTTTTTGATGTAATCGGTAAGAGTATCATAAGTGAAGGTGATCCCCGATTTTTCAAGGAAATCCGCACCTGTCTCCGACATGAGTTTACCATGAACCGACACTACTCCAAGCTTTTTAAAGAGCATTGCCGCAGCTTTTCCTACTACAACATCGGCAGCGCTGTAACCGTGCAGGTCTTTGCCTTCGTTTATCATTCTCATAAGAGGAGATAGTCCCATTCCATCAAGCGTGAAGCTCTTGCCGTCCTTGCAGAAGCATACCGAATGACCGTCAATAGTTCCCTTTGCGATTTCTATATCAGTCATTCTTGCTCTCCTTGATGAAAAGCTGTCTCAGACCAATTATTATAACAGGTACGAGAATCGCCTGAGCAAGCAGTCCAGTAACACCTGTCTGTATCTGTGACCATATCAAGCTCACATTGAAAGGCGTGCGCGACTGGAAAACTGCAACAAGTCCAAGGAATGAAGCACGTCCGACAAGTTGAGCAGCAATTACCGCGGGAAATGCCCAGAGTCCGTTTTCGGATATCTTCTTTGTGAAAAGTCCTGAAATTACAGCAAATACTGCAAGTTCAGCCATCATAAATGGAAGCCTTGCAGCCATAGGCATGGGATTACCCATAATCGAAGTTATCATAAAGCTTACCATTGGTGAAAGCACTCCAACAGCAAATCCCCACTTGGTGCCAAGCAGACAACCGCCGATAAGTACAGGCAGGTACATGGGAAGCCATTTAACTCCGCCGGGCTGACCAAGAGCTAAATGCATTATCTGAGGCAGCACTACAGCAAGAGCAATAAGTCCGGCAGATAAAAGAGTCTTACAGGCAATTTTTCTGCCTGATGATACATTTCTGAGAGTTAAAGCATTTTCAAACATAGTTTTTCTCCTTTATTTTTTCTCAAATTCTCCCGATACATCTTTCAGCAGACGTATGATTTCAAGATGCTGAGGACAGATTCCCTCACACTGACCGCACTCAATACATTCTGAAGGCTTTCCGCCGTCTCGTGTGATCTGAGCATAATAGTAGTCCTGATTCCAATCATGGAAATTTACCTTGTGATTGTAACACGAGAACAGCTCAGGAATACTGATATTCATTGGACATCCGCTTGTACAGTAATGACAGGCTGTACACGGAATGAGGTTTATCTCGCTGAATGCCTTGCGCACATCATTTACAGCCTGCATTTCCTTTTCGTCAAGCGGTTTGAAATCCTTCATATAGCTCATGTTATCATTTATCTGCGCAAGATTGCTCATTCCCGAGAGCACCATAAACATATTCGGGAAACTTGCTGCAAAACGGATAGCATAGCTCGCATTGCTCATACCGCTGTTAAGACTGTCAAGGATCCCCTGAGCTTTTTCGGGAAGATTTACGAGGTTTCCGCCCTTTACAGGCTCCATTACGATTACAGCCTTGCCGTATTTCTCACAGACCTCATATACTCTCTTGCTGTCAACAGCAGGATCACCGTAATCAAGATAGTTGAACTGGATCTGCACCGCTTCTATCTGAGGATAATCTTTTAATATCTGTTCGAGAACCTCAGCCTTGTCATGAAATGAGATTCCAAAGTGTCTGAATTTACCCTCTTTCTGCATTTCGAGAGCAGTTTCATAAGCGTTGCACTTGCGGAACTTTTCATAAATTGCCGCATCCTGAGCGTGCATAAGGTAGAAGTCAAAGTAATCAACTCCGCTGTCCTTTAGCTGCTGCTCGAAAAGCGGGCGTATATCTTCCTGCTTGTTGAAGCAGTTGGTAGTGAGCTTGTCTGTGAGAATAAAGCTCTCACGAGGATAACGGCTGCTTACAGCCTCGCGAATCGCTTTTTCGCTCTCGCCGTCATGGTAAATATGGGCCGTATCAAAGTAGTTGAAGCCGTTCGCCATGAACACATCTACCATTTTCTTGAACTGCTCAATGTCGATCTTGTCACCATCCATGGGCAAACGCATACAGCCAAAGCCCAGCATCTTCTTGACCTCAGGAAAAGTTTTTACGGACATAATATCCCCTCCTTGAATAGAGCATATTTACTTAAAATGCTCCGATTTTTATAGAAATATTATACTATAATTCAATTTTAAAGTCAATAAAAATATCAAATTGCCCATAGGATATTCTGAGAG
>CAVAON010000243.1:0-2358 GCA_963590215.1 Anaerovoracaceae bacterium
TGTCTGAGAAGCAGGCTAAAGAGCTGAGACAAATGGTATTAGATGCCATGGATGTTGCTATTGAAAACAGGGATGCGGTTGTAAGTGCTGCTGAAATTGTAAATGATGTAGCGGTAGAAGGAAGGAAATCAATAGGAGTTGACGACCCTGTAACGGCTAATGATGAATTGGTGGCTATACATAATATAACTGCTGATGAGTTGATGAAATCAATTAATCTGGGTGGCTTCCCAATGCCTTCCATTGCGGTTATCAGAGCCGAAATGGGCCACAATAAGTACGGCGAAGTCTCAGTGGTATTTGGCAGAGACACAATAGACCCTAAGAAGAGCAAAAAGAATAAACTTTATTCAGGGGATGCCTATACGCCATCATTTCCAGAGATTGATTATGATGTAGATAATGCTAAAGTCCGCAACATTGCAGATACAATTAAAAACATTATAGGTCAGGATAAGTATGATCTACTGGGTTCTATCAATTCAGATAGAGTTGAGAGAGCTTTGAAAATGGAAAAAGGCAACGCGGTAGCTTACTATAAAAACAATCCTACATTACAATACGCTTATTTGGAAAAAATAGGAAAGCATATTGAGCCTAAATATGTTGAACGGAATGTATCGCAAAACTGGGAAAATTTCGAGCTGTTACAAATTACCGAGAAGTTAGGCAAGGAAAAGATTAGCAAGCTAAAGGAAACAACATGGCCTAAATTTAGCACGCAAGTTACTACAGAAGAGTTTGAAAAGAACAATCCTGGTTTAATAGAGGATATTCAAAACAGCCTAAATGCGGTCTGGAAGGTAAAGTATGATATTGACAGATTTTATAACGACGGAGATTTAGATGTTTATAAGATTAGAAGTCTGATAAATGCTTGCCAGTCTTTCATAAATCAAAAAGGCGTTAATAATGCGATTGATGTTCACGCCTTTAAAGATGAAATTAAAGCTGGTATCCAAGACCATGAGCAGGACTTTTCAAAATGGCTCAATGATTTGTTTGATGGAGTCGTTAAAGATGTTGGTATTTATAACGGCAAGGATATTATCACAAATACCGGTAGAAGGACTTTTAAACAGACACATTACCCATTAACTCTTGATGGTATTATCAAGGGTATGTCCATAAATGGCAATAAGGGTGTAGACCTTTTCGGCGGTGGCGTGTTGGGCGTAGCTACAGAAGAATTTAATTCTATAAGCGAAGCCAAAAAGCAGTCCGGACGGCTACAGTTAATGGAGCAGGAAGAATATGACAAGTTAGCGACAAAGTACAACGAAGAATTTTTTGATCTAGCTGGTCAATTATCTTCTGATGGTGATTCGTATGCTTCTGTTGGAATATTGCAAGACGTATTAAAACAAGGCACCAGCAAAGAAGCAATCAAAAGAAATCTTGCAAAAGAAAAAGCCTTTTTGGATGTACAAGAGGACAGTGCAGATAAATTGTACAATCTTGTCAAAGAAGCACAAAAGATTCCAACAGGCTACTTTGAAGCTAAGCCTATGCGTGCAGTATACCTCAATGAGATATTGAATGTTGTCTGCCCTTCCACAGAAACAGAGCTTATATCAGTCCTTGAAGAAAACAACATACCTTTTGAGACTTACGAGGAAGGCAATGAGGAAGCCAGAAAAGATGCTGTCAATGCTACTGAAAATGCAAGGTTTTCAAAGAAGGTTATGGACTCCGAGGGGCGTACACTTTCAGAAGGCCAGCAGGAATACTTTGCTGATTCAAAGGTAGTAGACGAAAATGGCAATTTACTTGTCATGTACCACGGCACTCCAATGAAAGGCTTTACAGTATTCAAGACTAACAGCTACTTTAGCGATAAAGAAAGCGTATCACAGCTTTATACAAGCAGGTCCGCTTCCTCTATTAGTTCGCCGAAGACTCAGGCGGCAAAGAACGCTGCAAACACTCCAGGCGTGTATGAGGTGTATCTAAATATCACTAAACCTTTTGATACCAGAATACCTGAGGTTAGAAAACTCTTTAATCAGGCACGCATGGAGTACGGATTGTCCGAGTTACAGGAAAGCGGCTTGCCAGACTGGACTGACGGTAGGGATATATTAGAATTTATCGAAGAAAACGAACTGGACTTTGATGGTATGATTCTTGATGAGGGCGGCTATCTTGACGGCAACGGAGACGTAGTTGACAGAGGTATATCGTATGTCATTTTCGACTCTAACCAGGTAAAGAATGTAGATAATCTTAATCCTACTGATGATGAAGACATAAGAAAGTCAGTCAAAGTAGACGACGCGCGCAATTCCTTTAAGGAATACGGCGAGGCTTCTCCGTACGCTGAGGAGCTGGACGAAGTAGAGATGCTGACCTCAATGC
>CAVAON010000244.1:0-2352 GCA_963590215.1 Anaerovoracaceae bacterium
CCAGCTAACACCACTAACTCCAGATGTATTATTCTTCTGCAAAGGTTGATTCATCTGATTTTGCTGATGGGTACAATAACGAATATTGCGTCTTCGATTATCAAAGGTATCAAGATTGATATGATCCACCTCGAATCCATCTCTATGCGGAAACAGATAATCATGAAGTTTGATTCCCTTACAATCCATCAGGTATTCATTCCCATAGCCTTGCCGACAGCGGTAAAAGTTTATGTCCTTTACCTTATCCAGCATATCCGCATCAATGCAAAATCGTGTTCCATCTGGGATTACACCATAGACGCTACATCCGTCTGAAGAAAATGTGTAATCGACATTACTCATCCGATGTCACCTCCATCTCTGCCACTGCCTGCTCATAAGTCATTTCCTTTCCATCACGGAGAAGCACAATGCCATCCGTGCTATCGTTATGTGCTGACATATATCTTTTCACCGCAACATCCACGAATTTCGGCTCAAGTTCCACACCATAACAAATACGGTCGAGCTGGTCGCAGGCCATGAGCGTTGATGCAGAGCCAAGGAATCCATCAAGCACTAGACCATTTCTCTGTGTACACTGCTTGATGAGATAAGCGATCAAAGGAATCGGCTTACTGGACGGATGCCCACAGCCTTCTTTCTCAGAATCCTTAATGCCCTCAAACTCAAACACAGCTGTCTGCTTCTGATCTCCATACCAGATATGCTTGCCGTCTTTTCTCCACCCCCAGATGATTGGTTCCATATTGAACTTCCAGTCGGTTCTCATAAATGGTGCCCTCGGCTTTTTCCAGATGAGACCTGCACCGACCTTAAAGCCTGCATCCTCGAAGGCATCGTAGAAAACTCTGGTCTTCATGGTGGCATAGAACTCGTAGATAGATGCATCCCTTGCCATTGCTTCTTTGAAGTTGGTGAAGCACTTCATGAGGAATTCATATGCTTGCTTATCATCCAGGTCATCATTGGCAATCGTGCCGGATTTATTTTTCAGAGCAACAAAATAGGGAGCATCTGTACACACAAGGTTGACTTTTTGCTCCCCAAGAAGTCTCTGATAGGTTTCCGGCAAAGTAGAATCTCCACAGATAACTGTGTGTCTGCCAAGTTTCCAAATATCCCCCGTCTTAGAGAAGCACGGCTTCTGCAGTTCATCCTCAACATCAAAGCCATCTTCCTTTCCCTCATCATCGGAATCAAAAAGACTGGCCAGTTCCTTCTCATCGAAACCAGTTAGTCCTAAATCGAAATCCATATTTTGTAATTCGGATAATTCCACAGCAAGCATTTCATTATCCCATCCGGCATTCAGAGACAATTTGTTGTCTGCCAGAATATATGCTCGCCTTTGCGTTTCCGTTAAATACTCCTCTTTGATGCAAGGTACTTTTTCAAGTCCTAACTTCTGAGCTGCATAAAATCGTCCATGACCACAAAGAATTGTGTTATCCTTGGAGATTATAATCGGTGACAGAAAACCGAACTCCTTAATCGATGCCGCAATCTGCACCACCTGCTCCTCAGAATGTGTTCTTGCATTTCTTGCATATGGAATGAGGTCTTTCACATCTGCAAGATAATATTGTGTAGATTTCTCCATCAGAATAACCCCCATTCCGCAAATTTCTCAAAGCCACCAACTGACTCGATGTACTTTCTTGCCATCTCTACGATCTCTGCATAAGGCTTGCCATCTATTGTCTCATCACCGATGGCACAGCAAAGGCTGACAGGCTTTCCTGTTTTCTGGGCTTTTAGGAATGCATAGATATTTACAGATACATCTGCCTTGGATAAGTCCTTGCCATGCAGACCGCCACCAGTTACAGAATCGGCCATATCAGAGCCAAGCTTTCTGTTCGTGGCTCCCGTATCTACATCCGTGCCTCCGGTCCAGTCACCGAGCGGATTAACCTCAGCCTGCGGATATGTGTTTTTCAAATCTGTAGTTTTCGCATTGCTCTGGCAGATGATCAGTCTCTCACCATCCAGAATGTACTTTCCGTCATAGGGATATTTCTCGTAAATATCATGTGCAGTCTGGGAGAGCTTTTTCTGCTCCTCGGTAAGAGGCATTCCTTTGAAAATGCCGTTATCGCCACAGCGGATAGCACCATTCTGATTCTCAGACAAATGTACATCCTGTGGCACGATATCGATGTAGGAATGGATATCTCCTGCAATTCTGTCAATGATCTCTGCAACCTCTATCTTGTCGATATCTGCAGAAGTTTCGATGATCACCTGTCCATTTCCATGACCGATGAGCACTTCCACTGCAATCTTCGGATCTTTCTCTTTTGTATAAGCCAAGTCAACGATGGCTCCTGCGATGCGATCCGCTTG
>CAVAON010000245.1:0-2339 GCA_963590215.1 Anaerovoracaceae bacterium
TATATTTGCCATATCAACATTCAATACCGATTACATACTGGTGCAGAAGGAAGATCTTGAGAAGGCGATTGAGGTCTTGCAGAAAGCTGGATACTCAGCGCAGGATGTAAAAAGTTGATGCATTCATTTATCCGAAAATAATCAGGAAGAGGTGAAAATCCCATGAGCAAATTACATATTCTAATGCTGGGCAACAGCTTTATCTTTGTAAATGACCTGCCTTCCGTCCTGGCGGAACTGACTGGAGCGGAGGTAGTTCATCACACCCGTGGTGGGGCACGCCTTGCAGAGCAGCTGAATCCTGCCACCAAGATGGGCGGGCTTACCCAGGCTGCCCTTCAGAATGAGAAATGGGATTATGTTATTTTACAGGAAATGAGCAACGGCCCTATCACATCCAAGGAGAGCTTTTTGAAAAATGCATCCGCACTCTGTGATCAGATCCGCGAAAATGGCGCTACGCCTATTCTCTATGCCACCTGGGCTTACCAGAAGGGCAGCGACCAGCTGGCGTCTTTTGGCATGGATTATGATGAAATGTTTCGGCAGATGTATGCTTCTTACCATGAAGCGGCAGAGCAGACGGGAGCTTTGATCGCGGATGTTGGCGAGAAATTTTATGAGCTTTCCGAGATTCAGGATCTTTATGCAGAGGATGGCTGTCATCCAAATGAAGCAGGCACCAGACTGGCTGCGGAGACTATTGCAGAGGTGATTAAAGCAGAGCAGGCGGAAAAGCTGGCAGAGAAAGAGGAGAAGAATTCGGACATACAGCCGGAAAATGAGAAGAAGACCATTGTGGAGCTTAACACCACCAAGGATGACATTCGCCTACGTATTCTCTATCTTTATCAGCTCCTTCTTACCCAGACGGATGAGGAGCATCCTTTATCCAGCAAGCAGATCATGGACAAGATGAAGGAGCTGCATAATATCAGCATGCACCGGACCACAGTGCCTTCGGATATCGCACTTCTTAGAGCTGCAGGTCTGGATATTGTAGGTCAGAGGCGCAGAGCCTGGGAATATTACCTTGCAGACAGAACCTTCTCGATTCCGGAGCTAAAGCTCCTGATTGACGCGGTACAATCCTCCAAGTTTATTACCGAGAAGAAGAGCCGCATTCTCATTGAGAAACTCATGTCCCTTACCAGCAATACCAATGCAGAGAAGCTGAAGCGTACGGTGCATATTTCCGGACGGGCCAAGTCGGACAATGAAAAAGGCTATTACATTGTGGATACCATCAATGAAGCCATCAATGTGGGTGTGAAGATTTCCTTCCTGTATTTTGAACTGGACGGAAAGAAGAAAAAGATTCTGAAAAATGATGGTAAGCCTTACACGGTGAGTCCTTTTGATCTCATCTGGGACGGGGATTACTACTACCTGACCGGTTACTGCGATGAGAGGGAAAGCGTCCGCACCTTCCGTGTGGATCGCATTATGAATACGCCTGATATTTTGGCAGATCAGCCGGTCGAACCGAAGCCTGAGACTTACGATGTGAGCCGGTATACCACAGAGGCTTTCCGCATGTTTACCACAGATGAAGCCGTGGAAGTCAGCCTTCTTTGTGACAATGTGGTCATGAAATCCATTGTCGATAAATTCGGCATGGGCATCAGCACCAAGGGCGTTGGCAAGGATAAATTCCGTGTGAAGGCCAGAGTCTGCACCGGTCCTACATTTTACAGATGGATTTTTGGATCGGGAGGCAAGATCAAAATCGAAGGACCGGAAGAGGTCAGGGATGAATATAGGGAAATGCTGAAGCAGGCATTGGAGAGTGAGGGCCTGCAGTGAAAAAAAAATACTGGCACTCGGCATATATGTGATTGCACTTCTGCTTTACGCAGCCGCATTCGTTAGTCACTATATTGCAGATGATTCTACAGTGGTGATGTTTGTATGTCTTGGATCGACCTTTCTTTGTCTGGGGACTGTGCTCAAGAAAAAGTATGATGATACAAAACAGGAATGATTATTGAAGTCAGACTCGAATCCGGCGCGCAAGATTCGTGAGAGAGTCTTGACAAGAAAATAAACAGAGGCGGACATAAGGCGTAGTTGCATTTATCAGCCATTTTGCTTCAAGTGAAACTTCTATGACTGTCATATGGATTTGCCTTGGCTCAGGCTTTTTGTGCTTGGGTGCAGCATAGAAGAAAGCGGAGAATCTCGGCACAGACCAGACAGTTGATATCACTTATTTTGTACCGGATGAAAAGAAAGACGGCGGAGCGTATGTCACGCATTCCGGCATCGTGAAAAAGATAGATTTATATGAGCATAACTTGATAATGACAGACGGTACAGTTATTCCAATCGGACAGGTA
>CAVAON010000246.1:0-2315 GCA_963590215.1 Anaerovoracaceae bacterium
GCGTTTCTTTCATAGTGTTTTTATCGCCCTCGAAATCATCCCATAAATTATCAACATAGAAAATAACATTTTCATATTCCATAAACTCCATTCCATCCGGGACCTGAACTATATAATTATTCATACAAAAATCTTTGTCTTCATATTGATAAATTTCTCCGAATTCACCTTCATTATCAAATCCATATAAATGAACATATACAGGATTGCAATCCAAGGAATCATATACCGGAACATACAGGTTATCGGCATTTTGATAAAGATTGACACTAAAGATCGGTTCTTCAGCATTTACTCGTGATTGTCCTGAAAAAACCTGAACAGTCTCTCCATCCTTTACTGTCCATATATCAATAAACGGAACAACGCTGTCATTGCTATATATCATCATCAGTTCGTCTGTTCCATCCTGATTAAAATCAAGGAGGTCAATTTTTATAACACCTCTGGCGATACAATCAAACTGGTTTCCCTTAAACCAAAGCGAACCAAATTCCGCTATGGCATTTTCTACCACATCTGCATACAGTTCGGTGGTATTGACTGTCTCCTGATTCTCTGCCAAGGTGTCTTGTTCGGATTCTCCAAAATAAAAAATCGCTCCGTCTCGCTCATCCGGAAGGAAACAGGTATACCGATGACTTGTTGAATCATCCTGCATCCAGCATGCATCGTCGGCTCCGGCATAAATCAAGTTCGGGACATCTTCTACTTTGCCAAAGATCGTTTCCTCCAGAGTCTCTGTATTGAGGAAGTGGAGGCTCGCATCCTTAAAATAGTAGAATCCGTTTTCGCACATGGCAAATCTGTTATATGTTTCCTCGTAAGATGCAAGGTTTTCTGTACTTCCGTCCTCAATATTTAACCGGTAAATATTGTCTAAATCCGCATAATACAGATAATTGCCTTTGGAAATAAAGGAAAAATATTTCTCCACGTCGTCATCATCCTGGGATGGTACTTTTCCGACTATCTCTTCCTTAGATTTTTCTGATTTTCGGTACAGAGTTTCGCCCATGAGATTATTCTCAATGTCAGGAACAAGGTAATAATAGTATCCATTGTTATACGCTACAAAGCAGACAGGACCCTCAAGGTCAATTAAATCCTCATGTTTGCACAACTCACCGGTCTTAAGATCCAGTCGGTAGAAGTATTGGCTGTTGCCTAAAATGAGATAATCATCAAAGAAGTAAATACCTCCCATTTGAGACAGCAGATTGCCATAAGTACAGAGTTGTTCATGGCTTACAAGGGTGCCGTTTTCACCGCCGTCTTTGCTTAGCCAATGGATTTCGTATTCTCTGTCTTGCTCGGTGGCTTTTGTGATTTCTATAAAGCAGATCTTATCGTTCCAGAGGAAGAGACCGCCCAAGGTATACACGCTCCACCCATCGCCTTTAATTTTCTCTGATTCGTAGAGAATCTTCGCTTGTCCCTGCAGATCATTTTGTACTCGCTTAATGCATGGCTCCCAATTTTCGGTCTCACTTATATAATATGTGTACTGGTCATCATACACAACTGCACTGTCTAATATAGGTATAGGGACAGAGCCTTTGCTTCCTTTCGAGTTGCCTTTCAGATTGAACCCAAAAATCAGAACAACCGCAAAAGCAGCAATCAGCACGCCGCCAATGGACAGGCCGATTGCAAGGCTCTTTTTGGATTTTTTCCCAGACGCTTTCGCATCACGGCTTAATTCTCTACGGGAATGCTTCGCCTCCAGAACCGGTTCTGGTTGCGGCACCTGAATACTTACCGTTTCATCCGGTATGCCTGCCGATTGTGGCGTCACCGGCGAAGCTTCTTGTAATATCTTTACAGGTGCACCGCACACACCGCAAAATTTTGCGTCATCCGGCAAAGAATTTCCACACTTTGTACAGAACATAGTCCCTACACCTCACTCTTGCCGGAGCCAAAAGCAGTCCCGGCTAGTTTTTTATCCTATTTTACCTGAACTGATAAAAAAGCGCCCCACACAAAAGGGTAGTTTTCGTGAAATAATTTAAAAGCACGATGGATACTACCTTTTTGTGTCATTAGATTAACGTTTTCGGCCTCCAGTACGCCTACCTGCGACAATTCTGCCTCGTTCTATGTATTACCAACGGCTTTCTTAAAAAATTGGTGCATATACAACAGTCGAAGCTTTTGGTGACAAAATTGGTGCATCCCATATGTTAATTCACGGCTATTTGCTCTATTTTATAGCCGTGCTGTAGCATTTCTTTGTATCAACGGTGACGTCAATACACAAAAGTACCTTACTTAAATTCTTATAACTTTGAACACAATAAATTACTAACAGA
>CAVAON010000247.1:0-2295 GCA_963590215.1 Anaerovoracaceae bacterium
GAAGAAACGCTGATCTCCTAGAGCAGATAAAAAAACTGGAAGCAGAAAAATATACCTTAACTTCCAATAAAAATTGACACTCAATCAAATAAAAATGCCATGAGGCCAGGAAATTAGCGGGATTCCGTTGATTCCATGGCCTCTTTTTGTTATAATAATTGAGTGGGTATACAGACTTATTTTAGAGAGGTAAAATACAATGTATTTCGACTTTAAGGTGCCTATTCCAGAGATAAAAGGCAAGATATTTGAGCGAGTTATCAAGGGCGTGACGTACATCAACTATGAGTATGACAGGGTGTATAAGCCAGATAAAAAATACAACATCCCGAAGCGAACGACCATCGGCAAGAAATGTGAAGATGATTCATCAATGATGTATCCTAATCCCAACTTTTTAACATATTTTCCAGATGCTGAGCTCCCCACTGATGAAGGCAGGACAGATCGTAGCAGTTGTCTTCGAGTTGGTACTTATATAGTTTTGGAAAAGCTAATGATGGAAAGCATGCTTGATAAAATAATATCCGGAATTTATAACGATGACCGAGGGACAGGGCTTTTCTTAGATCTGGCGGCTTATTACCTGATAACAGAGAATAACGCAGGCCAATACTATCCAGACTATGCGTATAATCATCCTCTGTTTACGCCGGAATATAAAATTTATAGTGATTCAACTGTGTCTGAATTTTTAAGTCAAATTTCTACAGATGAGTCAGTTGAGTTTCAAAATGAATGGAATGCAATTAAGAAAAATAAAGAGAAAATCTATATTTCCTATGACTCAACAAATAAGAATTGCCAAGCTGGAGACATTGAACTGGTTGAGTTCGGTCATGCAAAAGAGGACAAAGGACTGCCTATTTTTAACTATTCTATTGCCTACGACTGTAACAATCGCGAACCACTTTTCTATGAAGAGTACCCAGGAAGTATTGTGGATGTATCACAGCTTCAGTGCATGTTGGATAAGGCTAAAGCCTACGGTTACAAAAATGCAGGTTTCATCCTGGACAGAGGTTATTTCAGCCGAGAAAACATTAAATACATGGATAAATGCGACTATGATTTTGTAATCATGGTTAAAGGCATGAAGGCATTGGTAAACGAAGCTGTAAAAGAAGTAAAAGGAACTTTTGAAGAAAGTCGACAGTATACTATTAAAAGATTTGGAGTAAATGGAATAACGGTCAAAAAGCACTTATTCCCTGCAGATGAAAAAGACCGATTTTTGCATATATACTACAGCTATCGTAAAGCTACAGCTGAAAAGGAACAGCTTGAAGCTAAGCTTGATAAGCTGGCTGCTTATTTTAAAAAGCTTGAAGGACAGCAGGTGGTACTCGATAAGTCTTATGAGAAATATTTCAGCCTTGAATACTATCATGAAGGGCAGGATGATCAGTGCTTTGTCTGCGCAATAGAAAAAAGCTCTGTTATAGAGGAAGAACTGAGGCTATGCGGATACTTCTGCATTATCACTTCTGCTGATATGACCGCAAGGGAAGCCTATGAACTGTATAAAAGCAGAGATGCTTCAGAAAAACTATTCAGGGCAGATAAAACATTTCTTGGTAATCGAAGCATGCGAGTCTATACCGGCGATGCTTTGGGAGGAAAGATGCTAATTGCTTTCGTCGCACTGATTCTGAGAAATCGGATGTATACAAAGATTAAAGATGAAGAAGAAAAGCTTACAAGCCAGCCAAACTTTATGAATGTGCCAGCTGCAATAAGAGAGCTTGAGAAGATTGAAATGATTCGTCAAGCTGATGGAGTTTATAGACTTGATCATGCTCTTACAGCAAATCAGAAAACAATCCTTAAAGCCTTTGGTATAGATTCAAATCAGGTAAAACGAAAGACACAGGAAATAAGCGACCAGCTGAATCCAAAAGTTATAAAAGTTAAGATTAATGGGAGGAACTCATAATGGCAAGAGGAAAACGCAAGGTATCAACAGCGTCACTTGACTTGAAAATTGAACAGCAAAAAGAAGCTTTAGAGAAGGCCAAGGCAAAGTACGAAACAGAGAAGGCAGCACTTGCTGAACTGGAAAAGCTAAGAAATGAAATGCGTAAGCAGGAGCTTATGGAAGCGGTTATTAAGAGTGATCACTCTTATGATGAAATCCTGGCATTTATAAAAGGTACAGAGAGTGAAGATTAAAAATAGGACTTTCGGAGAAACCCGAAAGTCCTAAAATATTTTGAGTGGTAAAATTTCTGGAAGTTAAGAAATATAAAAAGATATCTTTTGCGGAGTGACATTGTGAAAACGATGTCAGCTCCG
>CAVAON010000248.1:0-2280 GCA_963590215.1 Anaerovoracaceae bacterium
TCTTTTACCTCCCAATATCAATTATGAGGCCTTGGGGCAAGACTTGCAATCTACCCCGAAATTTGGCGCTTGCGTTTTTGAAATCACTTGGAAGTGTCCAGAGAAGACATTATATCAAAAGGCGGATTAGTCATAATCCGCCTTTTGAATATAGAAAAAAGTTTAAATGGGGGCTCAAATGAGAGTTTTCTATATTTGCAGTGATGCATAATAGCCTGTGCTGGTGCATCCAGGTATGTTCTTGACCTCACGACAGTCTCCGGCGATGACAACCTGTGCCGCAGTTCCGTAGAAGCTGTCCACATAGTCACGATCAGGTCTGAATCCGGTTGCAAGAATAACCGAATCAGCCTTTATAAACTCCTTTGTACCATCCTTTCTTGAAATGCTTACACCTTCTTCTGTGATTTCCTCGCATTTGCTTTCAAGATGAACCGAAACACGATCTATTTCCTTTATTCCTATCAAATCTTTTCTATCCATATCCAATTCATGCTGCATATAGAATATGGTTATGAATTTTTCTTCCGGAAGCTCATTGCCATCCGCCATCAATTCACTTCTCATTTCTATAACATCAACATGCTTGCCGAGAGATTGCAGATGAACGGTCAGCTCGCATCCGACAGCGCCGCCGCCTATTACCGCAACGTGATCCCCAAGCTCATCTTCCCTGCCAAAGGCATCTTGAACTTTCCAGACGTTCTTGCCTTCGATGCCGGAGAATCTTGGAGCGAAATCTTTTGCGCCGACAGCAACAACTACAGCATCGGGAGCGATTTTGCCGACTTCCTCAGGCGTAATCTCTGTGTTTAAATGTACTGTTATATTCTCACTCTTGTTAACCTGCGTTATAAGATAATCTCTAAAAGTCTTAAGTCGCGCTTTAAATGGTACATAATCAGTGAAGGAAAGGCGACCGCCGAGCTTGTCGTTTTTATCATAAAGGTCGACTTTATGTCCTTTATTTGCAAGATCCTTTGCGGCCTCCATACCGGCAGGACCTCCACCGATTACAACCACGTGTTTTTGTTTTTGATTTGGATATGGCTGAAGCGGGAGCATCAGGCAGCGTTCCGGATTTACTGCGCATACACTGTGTCCTGATTTCATAGCTGAGAAGTTGAGGCATCTGTTGCATCTCAGACATGGTCTTATATCATCTTCACGCCCATTTTTTGCTTTTTCTCCCCAATCAGGGTCAGCGACAAGCTGTCTGGCCATGGATACAAAATCAGCCTGTCCGCTTGCCAAAATTTCCTCCGCACGTGCCGGTGTATTTATTCCTCCTACAGTTTCAAGCGGTATATGTACACGTTTGCGCACTTCACCGCACCAATATGCATTTACACCTTCATTGGAGAATGTAGTCGTATAAAGGAATGCCAATGCAATCGGCTTATACAGCTTACCGACAGAGCACTGTACAAGGTCTATTACATCCGAGAAAATATTTATCATTTCAGCGGCTTCCTCTGATGTCATACCACCCTCCATAAGCTCACTTGCGCTGAAACGTATTTCTATCAACATATCCTCGCCTACAGCTTCTCTTATAGCGGTCATAACCTCATGCGGAAACCTTGCGCGGTTTGCTACACTGCCGCCGTATTCATCCGTTCTGTGATTGCTTAAGGCTGACAAAAACTGTCCCATAAGCCAGTTGTGTGCACAGTGAATATATATCACATCAAATCCTGCTCTTTTCCCGATAAGAGCTGCATCGACAAAGCATTTCTTTATATATTCCATGTCTTCCTTGTCCAATGCCTTGACATGCAAGCCTTTTGTAAAGCCTTCCTCTGTGATATCCTTGTCACAGACGCCCAAAACAACATTTGAGCCGTCAACCGGGACGCAGTTTTCTCCACCATGCTGCAGTTCAAATCCGGCAAGAGAGCCATATGCATGAATAGCATCCGACACCATATGCAATTGAGGAAGAATATTGATATTTGGCCTCTCGTCAAAAATGTTGAAGCTTTCTTTATTGCTTCCGACATAAAAGCGATTATCTACCTGAATATGTCCGGTGCTGACAATAGCTGCTCCGCCTCTGGCCAGCTTTCCGTAATATTGCACTGCAAGATCCGAAAAATTGGAGTGTCCGTTATTCGCAACAGTAAACAACTGAGGGGATGCATGTGGGGAAGCCGTAATTCTATTCTTTATAATCTTACCTCTGATCCTCATAGGGCGAAACAAATTTGGATACTTTTCCTCATACATTTTTTATTTACCTCCTTTGAACCACTTTAACAGTGTATTTTAAATCAAATA
>CAVAON010000249.1:0-2263 GCA_963590215.1 Anaerovoracaceae bacterium
GTGTACGGTCGTGCCAGCATCAGTTTTTACGCCTTCAACAGCTCTGGCAACAAGGGTATCGCCTGCGGTCTTAATAATCTGCAGAAGATTCGTGACGGTGAGCCTCTTGGCGGCAAGGCATCTGCTGAGTCTGATTTCGCATCTGATGAAGATGACGATTTCCTTGATTAAGGGAGGTGGCGACTATGGAAATGTTACAGTCTATTCTCGTTATCGTTATTCTGGCCATTTGGCTCATGTTCAGTGTGGTATTCCTGATCACTGCGATCCAAACCCTCATCAATGATCACAAGCGTGAGGTCCGTGAACAGGAAAAGGATAAGCGTGACCTTGAGTATCACGAGATTCGCATGAAGGCCTACGAAAATACCAAATAAACAAACCGAAATAATCTGAGGAGGTGGTGGGAGTAATCTCACCACCTTTTTGGTAGAAAGGACAACCCATGAAAACCTTATCTATTGATATAGAGACCTACAGCGACGTGCCGCTTCCAAAGACCGGTGTGTATCGATACTGTGAGTCTCCTGAATTTGAAATATTGCTCTTTGGCTACAGCGTGGACTCCGGCCCGGTGCAGGTGGTGGACCTTGCCTGCGGCGAGAAGATCCCGGATGAGATTATTGCCGCCCTGGAAGATGATAGCGTTATCAAATGGGCCTTTAACGCTTCCTTCGAACGTATCTGTCTTTCCAGATTTCTTGGATATCCAACAGGCGAGTATCTTGATCCGGAAAGCTGGCGTTGTTCCATGATCTGGTCTGCCGCAATGGGCCTGCCGCTTTCTCTGGAAGGTGTCGGCGCGGTGCTTGGCCTTGAGAAGCAGAAACTCGCAGAAGGCAAAGACCTCATCAAATACTTCTGCCAGCCCTGTGCTGCAACGAAATCCAATGGTGGCAGGACCAGGAATCACCCTTTTCATGCACCGGATAAATGGGAAGCCTTCAAGAAATATAATATCCGCGATGTGGAGACCGAAATGGGCATCCAGCACAAGCTCCGCAAGTTCCCTGTGCCGGAATCCGTCTGGGAAGAATATCACATCGACCAGGAAATTAATGATCGCGGTGTCCGCCTGGATATGGAGCTGGTACATCAGGCCATTGAAATGGATGCCCGCTCCCGTGAGGAACTAACTGCTGCCATCAAGGACATCACGAAACTTGAGAATCCAAACTCTGTGCTGCAGATGAAGCAATGGCTCACTGCCAACGGTGTGGAGACCGACAGTCTTGATAAGAAGGCCGTGGCTGAGCTTCTGAAGGATGCACCTGCTGAGCTGGCCTCTGTTCTTACCCTTCGCCAGCAGCTTGCTAAGTCCTCCGTGCGCAAATATCAGGCAATGGAAAAAACAGTCTGCGCAGATGGCAGGGCTCGTGGTATGTTCCAGTTTTATGGTGCCAATCGCACAGGCCGCTTCTCCGGCCGCAATATTCAGTTACAAAATCTGCCGCAGAATCACCTTCCTGATCTTGCCGATGCACGTGCCTTGGTCCGCTCTGGGGACTTTGATGGTATTTCACTCTTATATGAAGACGTGCCGGATACCTTATCACAGCTCATCCGTACTGCCTTCATTCCCTGTGAAGGAGCGCAATTTCTGGTAGCAGACTTCTCTGCCATCGAGGCTCGTGTGATTGCCTGGTTTGCCGATGAAGAATGGCGTCAGAGGGTATTTGCCAAAGGCGGCGATATTTACTGTGCCTCTGCCAGCCAGATGTTTAAGGTTCCTGTAGAGAAGCACGGCATCAACGGCCACCTGCGCCAGAAAGGTAAGATTGCGGAGCTGGCACTTGGCTATGGCGGCTCCGTCGGTGCCTTAAAAGCAATGGGCGCTCTTGAAATGGGTCTTACTGAAGAAGAGCTTCCTCCTCTTGTGGATGCCTGGCGACAGTCCAATCCACACATTGTGAAATTCTGGTGGGACGTGGATCATGCTGTTACAGAAGCCGTGAAATATAAGCACACCACCACTGAGTACGGTCTCACCTTCTCCTGCCGCAGCGGCATGCTTTTTATCACCCTTCCTTCCGGCAGGAATCTAGCCTACGTGAAGCCTAAGCTCGGTACAAATAAATTCGGCGGCTCCTGCATCACCTACGAAGGCATCGGAAGCACCAAGAAATGGGAACGTCTCGATTCCTACGGGCCGAAATTCGTGGAGAATATTGTGCAGGCCACTGCCCGCGACATTCTCCTCTATGCCATGAGGACGCTCCGCCACTGTTCCATCGTGATGCATATCCACGACGAAGTTGTCATC
>CAVAON010000250.1:0-2254 GCA_963590215.1 Anaerovoracaceae bacterium
GCCCATACCTGACGCCTGTGAGTGAACTATCGCCATTCCTGACGGATCACCATAGCCTACCTACAAGCCGTCGAGCTTGCCTATTTCAGCAAATGCTGTTGAAGCTCTTGAAACACAATCAATTGGAGGAGTGATCTGCATTGGAACACCACCAACACCCATACCAAGGTTTGCATGTACAGGAATCGGGGAAACTTCCGCTGCATATTTAATCATTGTCAAAGCTCTTGCAAGGTTCCAAGGGAAGCTTTTTCTTGTATTAGTGTTAACAACTGCTCCAACAACATTTCCACCTGCTGCAGCTACCATTCTGCACTGATCTGCAGGATACATACCGGCAAGTCTTTCGCCCTTGTATTCGAGTTCTCCATGGAATCCAAGGATGAATTCTCCTGACATACCAACATTGATATTCATATCCGGATACTTTTCTCTTAATCTTTCGATTGATTTGAGGCATCCGTAGAATTCAGCGTCTCCACCTGCTGCAGTTGTATCATAATCAAGGCCGTCTGCGCCTGCTGCATACATATTGTCACCTAAAAGAACCATGTCGTCTTCTAACATCTTGGCTGCTTCCATCTGAGCTTCCTGTGCTTCTTTAATTAAGCCTTTTGGCATTAACTCTGCGGAGTTTTCACAAGGTCCATCCGGTTTTGCATACATAGGCATATTAGGCATTACACCGTAAAGTAATGTAGGTGTAGTCTGCAGTAATGCTTCTGCAACTGTTGCGGATTCCTCAGGATAAATCATTTTTACAGGCTTTGCACTATAGTGTACATAGCACATTTCAAGAGTATCTGCCATCAGAGCTCTTTCATAAGTCTGCAGTATCTGCGGCATTGAGCCCGGTAATCCAAGTCTTGTAAACTTCAGAGGCTGTGAATCGTATGTAAGTACTAATTCATTACCTCTTTCTACGCTGACAAACTTTCTCGGTTCGCAGATAATTTTAACTAATCGATCAATATCTTCGTCTGACAGTGGCGGGCATTTAGCCTTTTTGGCTGCAACTTCCACGCCTGCTTCAACTTCTTTGCGAACTTCACTTTCGCTCATTTCAACGAAAGATCCATCGCCCATTCTTGTTAATACCATCAGTCTACCTCCTTTTTATTAAGATATCTTTTATGATATTTTCATTTTAACGAATCAAATAACTTTTATCATCTCACATTATGTAAGATAATGCTCTTACATCTTTATACGTTATGTATCCTGCCTTTTGTGCCTGTACATAAATGCCTTGCATGCAAATTCCAAAGCAAATCTGTATTCTCCTTTGTCGTAATCACTTCCCACAATCGCCTCTATCTTCTGCAGCCTGAAATACAGTGTCTGCCGCGCTATGTAAAGCTTTTCAGCAGTTTTCTGTTTAGAGCAGTTGCAATCATAGTAGGCTATAAGCGTCTGCAGCAGCTCGTAATTTTGCGGATATATTAATTCTCCCAGATAATCAGTAATAACCTCATCGACTACCTGCATCTCAGATATCGCATATAGCACTCTGTCAAAATAAAGCTCATCAAAAACCGTAATATTTTCGACACTATTGAAAGTATAATCAATACATTCAATAGACGTTCTATAGCTTCTATCTATTTCTTCACTTTCATTTACCACTTTTCCAAGTATAAATTTCGTTTCTCTGTAATCTATTAAATTATTTTTAGATTTAACAAGAGAATTCACTATAGCTCTCATTTTCTCGATAGTATTACCTCTATCGCTATTAAAAACTACATAATGAATCATCTTTCCATCAATATATCCTACTACATACAGATTCTGTTCCTCGAAAAACCTTCTTACAAACAGTGTCATGTCTGCGATAAAATCGCTGAAAAGAATATTTTTATTTAAAATACATGTACACACACAATATTCTTTGTACAACTTGTTCATCCCCAGCTTTTTCAGCTTTTCATGAACCTTCTCTTTTGGAAGACTTCCACTCATCCACTGAGCAATCCATGAATTCTCATTATAGATTTTCTCTTCATTTGCTCTGATCTCATCTATAAGTTCGCTTCTGATTCTGTTTGCAAGCCGGCCAAGAATCATTATATCGAAATCAGCCAGCTTATCATCATTTTTTCTGAAAAGCAGTGTTCCATAATTTTTGTCTCCGATGTTAAGAGTCTTAATAGCAAACTTTTCCCTGCAATATATTTCATCACCGTCAATTTCTTTCAGTACATTTTTAATGATTGAAAAAGAATCTTTTTTAATACTGTCCGATGTCGTATAC
>CAVAON010000251.1:0-2251 GCA_963590215.1 Anaerovoracaceae bacterium
ATGGCGGATACTGCCGGCAGATGCTCCTCCCGAAGCTCCCACAGGTTCACATTCCGGGAATGTGCTCTTTCGCCGGTATCCGACACATCGAAGACATAGCGAAGCCTATCGCGGTCTCCTCTGGTGTCAATCAGGGCAATGCCCTTGGAACCGCGACGCACAAATCGTCCCATGGTGTTGTTCCACACATCATACTCGGCGCAGGCTGTCGCGTCTGGTCTCTGCGCATGAATCATAACCTGCTCATGATACGGATACTTATACAGCCGCGATGCTGTTTTCAGAAAAGACTGCCAACGCTCCAGACTGCCCGTTAGCTGGCGCTGTGCCTCCTCCGACATGCGGCGGTATTCCTGCAATTTACTTGCCATAAATCAGATCTCCTTTCGCCGCCCTTCATCAGGGCAAAAGAAAAGAAGCACCTTTCAGATGCTTCTCTTACAAATAAATTGGTTTATTCTGTTACTTGGTCAGCGAATTGATTTCCTTCTCTAAGTTACCTATGAATTTCATAAGTGTTTGGAAATCCGGATACTCGCCAAACATCATATTTTTCATGCTGTCGTAGTCTTTTTGTAAATCCTCCATACGATACTCCGGTGGCAAGAGCTTCAGCGTACCTGGTACTGCAAGCTCGTAATGCGCCCATTTTCGCGGATAAAACTTCATTTTGAAATCCGTCACGCGCTTCAAAAGTGCAATATTGCTATATGCAGATTCTTTGATATCGGAATGTGCTATGCAATAAAGGTCATAATAATGACGGGAGTATCTTCCCGGCATGGACAGATTCTCAGGACGATTTGCCTCATGATGCAGGATGGTCGCTTTTTCCCAGAAAGTTCTCTCCGCTGAAGCTGTAAGGATCGTCGTATCAGGCTTTGCAAAAATCTTCGGATATGCTTCCGCAACATAAGGAGCAATCGTCTTGGCAACGGATGGTGTCCATGCTGCCAGTGCCCCTATTTCAAGCCTGATGATTTGCATCGTATTACTGTCCTCAAATATCTTCGGATACTGGAAGCATATCGTCTGAGGGTCTTCTGGGAGAATGTAGAAGCTCGCCTCTTTCCCCAGAATTTTGCTCATATCCTCTCTCAATACCGGAAGAAGCTGTTCAGATAGAAATGCTTCTGCACGATTATTGGCTTCTTTGTTGAAGGCGTCCTGCTTTGTATTAGATCGCTGCTCCCAAGGCTCATTTAAGCCGTATCCCAATACACGCCAATCTAATATCAGGTCAATATCCTCGGAAAATCGTTTAATCAGTCCGTAGCATTTTGAGAGGCTCGTTCCGCCCTTGAATGTAAATGCTTCTTTCCATGGACAACTGTGAAAAAGATAGTCCAGGGTAAGGCAGACCCAAAAATCTTTCTCAACAATGGCCTCGTGCAGGCCTGTTTTCTGAGCTGTATTTCTAAACAGAATCCGAAGCTGATCCTCCGGCTGTTTTATCAACTGGTACATTCTATCCACACCTTCCTTTATTCGCATATCTGTTTGATTAAGTCGTATACCCACACAGTAACCTGCTGAGCCTCTTTCAGCATCGTAGTCTTATCCCCGTCCGAAAACCGACGTCTGATAATATCCATCTGTGCATCGGTGACATTATTCTTACCGATGGCTTTCAAGGCCTGAATAACAGTAGCTGTCTGTCTGGAGATTCCTGATATCTCACGATTGTTTCTATGCCTAAATTCTATCGTGAAGGCTCCGATTTGAAACTCATGATAAGGGCCATCGCTGATATAACTCCATTTAGCAGGAACCTGTGTAGACAAACCAAGCTGATTAAGTGCAGTATCTGCACACGGGGCAATCGTCCAGCCAAACTTTCTCGCCAGTGTATCCGCAACCTTGCCTGGTGACGGAGCTTCGTATTCATCAATTAATTCACTATATCGTGGGTAATAGTAAACACCCCTCATGATTTTCTGAATTTTTCCGGCTTCATCTAACCGTAACAGTGCCTTGCGTACTGCATGATATTCACCCAAATCCAGAAAATCGCCGACAATGTAAACTTCGTCATGGCCAACTTCTTTGATTCGCTCATAAATTTGAGTGGTAATGCTATCCTTCTGCAAGAGATCACCTCCTTGTTTTGTCTCAAATATTATATAGTTTTTGAGACAAAAGTCAAGGCAGGGTTCTGGTCACATACTGTCTATGGATACCTGTTCAGTTTATTTTGTCTCAATTTTTATATAATTTTTGAGACAAAATATTCTTTGCCCATTTTTCTATT
>CAVAON010000252.1:0-2236 GCA_963590215.1 Anaerovoracaceae bacterium
GCTGTACATCAATGATCGTATAAGTACCCCAAGACTTCTCAGCATACTTTGCTTCCGTCTCGATTTTCTCCACATAGGGTTTCATGTAACCGCTGCGTTCCTTATCAGAGATCAAGATGCCATCACCACTGGCTGCAATAATCATGTCTTTGCATCCCATGCAAAGGATGGGGATATTCAGCTCATTCACAACATTGGTGTTCTCGCAGATTTCATCCAGAATGGCCTTGCCCTTGGTTTTATCTGCCATGACCTCGGCCATCATGTTCCAAGTGCCAACATCCTTCCAATCGCCGCTGTAACGTAGGACCTGAATGCTGGACTCTTTCTCGACCACAGCATAGTCAAAGCTAATTTTAGTCAGAGTATCGTACTTATTGAACAGATCGCTGTAATCCTCGAAGTCGATCATGCTGTGAGCCTTGTCCAGCAGATAGCCCAGTTTGAACGCAAAGATACCAGCATTCCACAGTGCACTCTGGGTCAGATACTTCTTGGCCGTTTCCACATCCGGCTTTTCCTTGAATTCCTTTACCTTGCTGACATTTTCGCCACTTTCGGGGATAATGTAGCCGTACTTCTCACTAGGATAGGTCGGTTCAATACCCATCAGAGTCAGATTTGCACCGCCCTGCTCTGCCAGTTCCTGCAGGGTCTTGACAGCTTCGTAATAGGTATTATCCACATACGGATCCACTGGGCAGACAACAACAGCTTCATCATCTACCACGCCCAACTCATCATGGAGATAAGCTGCTGCCAGTGCAATGGCCGGGAATGTGTCTCGGCGGCAAGGCTCTACGCAGATAGCCGCCTTTTCACCCAACTGATTCTTGATGGCACTTGCCTGAGATTTACTGGTCGCAATCGTGATCTTTGCATCAGCATCTACCGTAGTGATCTGGCGATAGACACGCTGCACCATAGACTCATACTCATCATTATTTTTAAACAGCTTGATGAACTGCTTGCTACGCACATCGTTGGAAAGAGGCCAAAGACGCTTACCTGAACCACCAGAAAGTAAAATAATATTCACTTGTTTTCTCCTTTCTTATTTCAGCCCAAGTTTCGTCTGAATTGTATTCTGAATTTCTTCCAGCTTCTTTTCGGCTGTGTCTTTATCTGCGCCCTTGATGCTGTAGTAAATCTTGATCTTCGGCTCTGTACCAGAAGGACGCACTGCAATCCAGGAACCATCTTCCAGAACATATCTCAACACATTCGATGTCGGCAACGTTCCGAAACCTTCTTCTGCGTCTACAGGCTTGCTGTAATCTGTCACAGACAGTGTGCCTGTAAACGGAGAACCGACCTCTCGCAGTTCCGTCATCATGGAAGAAATCTTTTCCAGACCGTCCTTGCACTTTAAGGTGAAACTATCCAGTGCATCGCGATAGTAACCATACTCAGCATAGATTTCATTCATCTCATCCAGAAGATTCTTACCATTTGCCTTTGCTTCTGCTGCCATTTCACAAATCAGCAGAGAGCTAACAACAGCATCTTTATCACGAGCATGTGTTCCAGCAAGATAACCATAGGATTCTTCATAGCCAAAGAGGAAATCGTAATCCTGTTCTTTCTTACCGTTCTTCTTTGACTGCTCAAACTGAGTAATCTTTTCACCGATAAATTTGAAGCCGGTCAGAGTAGAAAAAACCTTGATTCCATGTTTTCGAGCAATATCTGCACCAAGCTCGGAAGTAACGACTGTTTTAACTACCGCCGGATGAGCATACTGTGCCATATCTGTATGGCTCAATACAAAATTCATGAGGAGAGCACCGACCTGATTACCAGTCATCAGCTGGTATTCACCCTCGCTCTTTTTCACAACAATACCTACGCGGTCACTGTCGGGATCAGTTCCCAGTACGATGTCTGCATTGGTACGCTTTGCCTGAGCAATGCCCATTTCCAGAGCACAACGGTCTTCCGGGTTCGGAGAAATTACGGTCGGGAAGCTGCCATCCGGCACGACCTGCTCTGCCACTGCATCCAGCTGTGTAAAACCATCCAGACGAAGTGCTTTCTGAACCGGAACATTACCAGTACCATGCAACGGAGTATATACGATTTTCAAATCATTCTTAGCAGCAGTATTCTTATAACGGCTCTGCTTCATAACCGCCATTACAAAGTTATCTGTAACATCCGCCATGAAAACCAGAGAATCATAGGATTTGAAGTTAATCGTATGGTAATCCGTAATAGCGTCTACATAGCTTATAAC
>CAVAON010000253.1:0-2236 GCA_963590215.1 Anaerovoracaceae bacterium
AAATTCAAGGAGGCAGACACATGTTATCATACGGTTATCGTTTAAAATCTTTGCGAAAATCCCGAGGCATGACCCAGCAGGAGCTGGGCCTTGCCTCGGGATTTCCCTCCTCTAGTGCAGACGTTCGGATCGCCCAGTACGAATCCGGAAGCCGTCTGCCAAAGGCGGAAATTTCCAGGAAGATTACTCTGGCACTTGGCATTGATGAAATGCTGCTCACCGCTCCTGTTCCTACGACAGAGGAGGAATGGGAGGTGGTGAGGTTTTGGACGGAACAGTCACTTACGAACACATAATCTCATACAACTCATCCGTCAGTTTTTCCTTTAAGATTTCTTCTGCTGGTATAATGCCAAAACCACCATAAAATTCTTCTGCCACACCACCTGCAATTGCGCCAAAGGTATCGGAGTCACAGCGAAGACTGTATATGTTTCTCATAAAAGATTCGTAATCCACGCTTTCATAGAAACACCTCATTGCTGCGGGAACTGATCCCTGACAACTTTCTCCCCATATATAACGTGGACGAATCTGATTCAGGCTATACCCAATACTATACTCATATTCTCTTTTGGGATATTCCTGTAGCACATAATCATAGATCTCTTCTTTACTTTTTCCATGTCTGGCCATCCACACACAGGTTGCCGTAACAATTGCGCCCTTTATTCCTTCCGGATGATTATGAGATACCTCAGCCGTTTTGATTGCCATTTGCTGCATTTCATCATAGTCCTCATAATACTCACCAACAAATGCAACTCTCATAGCCGATCCATTTCCCCAACTATTATATGGACTATGATCCTGATCAACAATCCAGCGGTAAAATTTTCCACCATATCCCGAATAAGGATATTTACGTCCAATCTCTACCATGGTTTCTACAAGATCTGTTTCTTCTTTTATTGCTTTTTTTATCGCTAATGTCATAACCGTATCATCTGTAAATGAGCAGGCCTTCCTGTTATAAATCGGGATATGCCGCCAGTCCAAATTTTGCGGTCTGCCAAATTCATATTGTGAGCCTAAAATGTCGCCCAGAATTGCTCCTTTGATTGCCATTTTATATCATCCTCCAGCTTTAGATGTCTTACTTTTTTCCATCGCTTCTTCTTAAATAGTCTGCCCGGATATCCTCATCCCAGTCGCAATCATCCAAGTCGTCTTCCATTTCCTTTGCCGAACGCGCTTTCATCGCACAGCAAACAGCTCTCTCCACGCCTTCATACAAAGCAGCTGTGCCAATATCATCATGCATATAATTGACAGCCCGCTCTCTGCGGATTCCGAATCTTTCTGCCTCCGCAGCCGCGTCAATATTAGCCCCGATAAATATAAATTCCCAGCCATATTTTTCTCGCTCATGCTTAATCATTTTCTGTACCTGTTCATAAGAATATCTGTGGCTTGCATTCTCCATGCCATCGGTCGTGATGACAAAAATCGTCTTTCCCGGCCTGTCCTCTTCCCGTGCATATTTATGGACATTTCCAATATGGTGTATGGCACCGCCCACAGCATCCAGAAGAGCTGTACAGCCTCTTACATAATACTGGGTATCATTCATCTTCTCTACTTTTTGAATCGGTATTCTGTCATGAAGAACCTCCGTATGATCATCAAAGAGAATCGTTGATACATAGGCCTTTTCTCCTGTTTTCTTCTGTTTTTCAATCTATAAATACCTTTTAAGATGCCATCTAAAGATTTTTTCCCATAACTCGCCAGAGTTCCTTGTGCTCTAAGCTCTGCTTCCTCCGCTTCTTCAGCATCATCTTCTTCCCATTCACTCTCATCCCAGTTGGAATGCATGTCAGCACAAGCCTTTGACTCCTCTTCCGGTTCTGCTTCTACCGGCATACTGAAACTTCTTAATGGCGAAATCCCGACACGCTCTATGAATGATCCACTTTGCATTCAATGCAAAAGCTTCTGTAACCCCTACTTCTCCAGGTCTTAATTCACCGATTTCTCTCCTGGCATTAAGCAGCTTCTCAAAACCGGCAGTATGATAGATAGCTGAATCGACGCCTGCCCCTACTGCTACATGAGGATTGGCAGTATTGACAATGGCATCAGCTTTTACCTTTGTAATGTCATTTCTTATGATTTGAAACGGCATAGATCTCACTTCCTTCTTTTAAATGAATAAACTGATATTTGATGCCGCGTTCTTTGAAGAATCGTTCGGCCTTCTTTGTATCATTGCACTTCTTCGTGCCAAAAATCT
>CAVAON010000254.1:0-2222 GCA_963590215.1 Anaerovoracaceae bacterium
TGCTTTTTACAAAAAGGAAAACCTAAATCCTGATATGAAGCAGACAGAGGAGAAAACAAAAATTGAAGTACCTGAAGGCGTGGATGCAGATGCCCTGCTCAAGGTGCTAAGCAATCCGGAGATGGCTGCTCTGCTCACAAGCCTGGCCAAGGGGATGAAGGCGGAATAGGAAAATGGAATTGGCAAATAAAAACGTAAAACACGTTGATATTTTCTATATTGCAACATATAATACTATTACAGAAAAAAATAAAAACGTAAAATTTGTTTTTAACGGGAGGTAGTTAATGAAGATACTTCGTATTATTGCACAGGGGCTTCCATTATTTAAAAAAGACTTAGATATTTGTTTCTATACGCAACAACGAGTTAGTGAAGAGGACAAAGATAGTCTTTATTGTTTGAAAGATAACTACTATCTCCACTCGGCATGTGCCTTCATTGGCATTAACGCATCTGGTAAAACATCGGTGCTGAAGGTTATTAGTCTGGCTTTGAATATTGTGAAAAATGAGCCTATAAATCATGTGGAGGCAAAGAGTATTCTTGGAGCTACAAAAAAAGCAACAATTCGCACATATTTTTATGATAAGTGCGGAGATGTTTGCTGTCTGGAAACCGTGATTACGTCGAAAAAGGCGAAAACGGGAGAGTATATATATACGATTCTGTCTGAAAGCCTTTGGAAAAAGTCGATAGCAACAGTTAAGTCAAAAAAGTATCTAACAGATTTTTCGGGAATGAAGCCAGTTGAACAGCGCAACGCTGATGAAGCATATCTGTCTGATGATGTCAGCTTTATCATTGCGCACAACAAAAAAGAGAATGAAACAGTGGAAATATTCAGCTTGCTTTCCTATACAAATGTTAATGTGCTTCCGTTTACAGAGGACATTCCATTGGATGTAATCGCATTTCTTGATCCCACCATTGAGAAATTGTGTTTTGAGCAGACAGATGGGAAAACATTTATCCATTTGAAATTCAGGGATGAAGAAGAGATTATTCTGAACCATGCGGCAGATCTTGAGCAGTATCTATCCTCTGGCACAATTAAAGGTATCATTACATTTTCGATGGTAAAAGAGGTGCTTCGTTCGGGAGGATATCTCCTTGTGGATGAAATTGAGAATCACTTCAACAAAGAAATAGTAACGACATTGATGCGTTTCTTTATGGATAGCAGGCTTAATAAAAATGGTGGAACACTCGTCTTCACTACGCATTACCCGGAACTACTGGATGAATATGACCGAAATGATGGAATTTGTATTGTAAGAAATCGCAATGGTATTACAGCTGAAAATTTGAGCTATATATTAAAACGTAATGATATAAAAAAGAGCGATGCATACCAGAGCGGCTTCCTGGAAGGAACTACACCGGCATATGAAGCGTATATGCGCTTAAAGAAAAATTTGGCAGCTTCAATTAACTAAGGAGGCAGCAGAATGCAATTAGCAAAATATAAGGCGTGTATATGTGAGGGCTCTGCTGAAGAGGCTATTATTGACATTTTGATTGATAATAATCTGTTGATTTTTACAAGAGAAGAAATGCTGGAAGAACGTGTCATTCGTTGCAGAAGTGCTAAGCGATTTGAGGAGAGGTACTTAAGAAAGGGATTTGATGAACAGATTTCTGTGATACGGATTTTGGATTCCCGCAGAGAAGAATTCCGATTGAGTAAGGCGTACGAGCAGAAAATCGACGTAATAAATGTCATTACCGCTCCAGAAATTGAAATGCTGATTATTCATGCGGAAGGAGCATACGATCAATTCAAACGTTCAGGAAAAAAGCCAAGTGAATTTTGCAAATCAGATCTTCGTATGCATGATGTGAAATCATATAATTTTGTGAAGCAGTATTTCAGTATTCCCCAGATTCTGGTGAAAGCTATAAAAGAGTATCGCAGAACAGCAAATATTCCCAGGGGAGAATACAGCTTATCTGATTTGCTGAAATGAGTCTGGATGAAATTTGTGATACCTTAATCGCAGTTCGCGTGGCCTGCGACCCTGAAGGCGTGGATGCGGATGCCCTGCTTAAGGTACTAAACAATCCGGAGATGGCTGCCCTGCTTACAAGCCTGGCTAAGGGGATGAAGGCGATAAAACTTCCCCGCAGACACGCCAAGATTATCGCGTTATGATAAAGAAAAAACAAAGGAGATAATCTTATGGCAATTACAGTAAACCAGAAGGAAAAGAGATGTTATT
>CAVAON010000255.1:0-2219 GCA_963590215.1 Anaerovoracaceae bacterium
ATGTTAATAGTAAATCTATTTAATAAATATGTCCACTTTGATAAGTATAATGCAATAGTGTACCAGTCGATGAATATAGTTATGTAAAAAGCATTCATGAATGGCTGATGGGTATCTTGTTGTTATAAATCACAATCTTTACGTCTTTGAATAGAGAAAAGACCTAGGTGAAAGTAATGGATGAACAAAATATTGTAAGTAAAATGAATGCTTACCTTCATGAGGCTGCAACAGCACTTGTTGAATGGTTGGATGGCATTCTTCCGAGGGTGGCGAATACATGGTGGGAGGATTGTGTTCTTAACAGCTTAAGCTATAACCAGCGAGAAATTGCAAGCAGCAAAGGATTTTCTAAGCTTTCTGACTTTGATCTTGCGGCACTTCTGCGCATAGCAAATAAATCATGGTATGACATGAGAACGGTGGAATATCTGCCTACTAGCGAACGCGAAGTGATTCGAGAAATGATGAACGTGCGGAATAACTGGGCGCATTGCAGTGCAGAACTTCCTGGCAAGGATGTCGTGCTTGGTGATTTACGTACGATTTCCTCCTTGTTTTTTCAGCTTGATGCAGACGATTCACTTATTCATGATGTTAATGAATTTATAGAATATATTGAGCGTCCGGACAGCATCAGGATTACTATGCCTATTTCTGTCGATGTTGATAATTCATCTGTTGGCTCCAGCACCACTACTAATGGAGAAATTCGGGAAAATAGCTTAGTCCGCCTGGTTGGGTCACCGGATGTTCGTGGTGTGGTGCATTTAATTAAAGACCTTGGGACCATCACCAAATACGAAGTTTTTATAAATGGAAAGCTGAGCAGTTTCTATACCGGACAGATTGAGCCGGTGGAGGAAACTGCAGGCTACAACTGGGTTAGTATAGATGCTGTGCGTAGCTATCTAACTGCTTACCAGATTAACAATCCTTCTTCGCAAAACTTATATTCGCTCAATTCAGCCCGTATTGATTTTGTGCCGTATCAGTTCCGTCCAGCCCTTAAAATGATACATGCCGATGAACCTCGTATTTTAATCGCAGATAGTGTAGGTGTTGGTAAAACAATTGAAGCAGGTCTGATTATTAAGGAATTAGAGGCTAGAAACGATCTAAATCGAATTATTGTCATTTGTCCTCGACCTCTTGTTGCAGAGCGAAAATGGGAAGATGAAATGAAACGCTTTGATGAGGATTTTATCCCTGTTGATGGAGCTGCTTTACGCCAGATTATTTCAGATACCGACCGTGATGGAGAATGGCCTGTTCGTTATAATAAAATTATTATCCCATACTCTATTATGGATAGCCGTCTGTATAACGGAGATGATCAGAAAAAAACGCGTTCCTTTGGTCTCACTGAATTGGATCCAGAACCACATTTTGACCTTGTTATTGTAGATGAAGCCCACCATATCCGTAACGGCAGTATGGAAAAGGATAAGGCCTTTGCTTACAAGTGCACTAAATATTTCTGCGATCATGCAGATGCAGTTGTAATGCTTACAGCAACACCTCTTCAGACCGGAGATGACGACCTTTTTACGCTGCTTAATGTTTTGCGCCCGGATATTGTAATAGATCGAAAGACCTTTGAAATGATGGCTAGACCAAATGAATACATTTCACGTGCTGTTCGTCTGATTCGCGCCGCTGAAGATGGATGGGCTAATGCCGCAGTAAACGAGCTGTTGAGTGTAAGACGCACACAGTGGGGAGATAATGTCATATCAGAAAATCCTCTGTACGACGATGTTTTAATACGTCTTGAAAAGAAGGAAATATCTCGAGAAGAGCGGGTAAGATTAATATCTGATATCGAATCTTTGCATAGCTTTGCAACAATGATTAACCGAACCCGCAGAAGAGATATTCAAGATTTTTGCGTTCGTAGATCACATACAATATCTACCGAATTTACGGAGTATCAGAAACGCCTTCATGATGAGCTACTATCCTTTGAAAAAGAGGCTTTAGCCATGCTTCATGATCCTCGATCAGTGGCCTTCATGATGAGCACAATTAAGCGACAGGCCGCAAGTTGCATTTTTGGATTAGCGCCTCAAATTAGGGATATTATCGCACGCAGAGTTTACCAATTGAACGATGATCCTGATATTGACTACGGGGCCTTTAGTATGGATGGCACTTCCGGAGACACTATTTCCGCCCTTGCAGCAAATATACTCAAGTTGGCAGATAATCTTCCGTCT
>CAVAON010000256.1:0-1555 GCA_963590215.1 Anaerovoracaceae bacterium
GTATATGTATACCGCCATCGCACCGATTCCGCTGTCGACCTTTGCCGGTCAGCCGACGCAGAATGTGGGTAAAAGCTTCATCAAGTCATATACCGCAGTCTGCCTTGAGGGAGCAATCATCGTGCTTGCATGCGTGATTTTCTCCATGTTTGCATCCACGCCGCCGGTTGTAGATGCTGATGCATCGCCTGTTGCAATGGTATGGAAATATATCGGCGAGCTTGTCTTTAACATGCTGGTGCTTGTGGGTTCAGTAAAAATGAGTGATCGCATAATTCGTGAAATGATGGGACTTTAAGGAGGTAAAAACCATGATGAACAAAACAGAATTTATTAACTACGAGGTAAACAAAATCCATGATCTTATCGCAGAAAATTACAGCGGCAATGTGGAGATAAGTCCGATGAGCGTTGTAAAGGTAAATGACCGGAGGCTAAACGGCATCAGTATTACTTTTGACGGAGGGAATGTCTGCCCGACCACATATCTTGACGATGCCTTTGATGCATATGTAAATGGCACAGATGCTGACAGCATTGCATCTGAAATTGCAGCACAGTCACTTGAAGCAGCAAGAAACGGCCTGCATGTAGAAAATCCCGAGGGTCTCCCTGAATTCCTTGATAAAAAGTTTTCTCTCAGACTTCTTGAAGCTTCAAGAAACAGAGAATTCCTTAAGGATACTCCGTATATGGAGGTTGGCAACGGTCTGGTACTGATCTGCGACGTGAGACTTCAGGAAAATGAACAGGGCTGCTATTCGGCTATCGTAAACAACGGCCTTCTCGAGCTGATGGGAAGAGACAAGGCAGATGTTTTCAGGCAGGCAATAAACGAGTCCTGGGAAACCGACAGGCCGACACTTTACAGTATGGAGTCAAAGATTTTCGGCAACGATGCTCCAAATCTTTTTGACAGCCCGGAGCCTGCAAAATCTCAAATGTATATCCTCTCTAATACCAGCAGCATACACGGAGCGGCAGCCCTGTATTACCCGGAAGTGCAGCAGAAAATATCTGAGATGCTCGGAGAAAACTATTATGCCCTGCCGTCTTCTACAGAGGAATTCATCATCGCTCCCCAGAGCCTTGGACTCGGACCGAAGGAATTCACCGATATGGTTCGCAATGCCAACAGCACTGTTGTAGAGCCCGGACAGATTCTAAGTGACTCTGTTCTGAAATATGACAGAGATTCAGGAAAGCTCTATGACGTAACCTTCGGAAGAGAGCTTGAAAGCAGAGTTTCTGAAAGGATGTGATCAGATGGAGGTCAAAATCAACCGTGAAATAAGGGAATATACAGAGTCTATGTTCTTCGGGCTTTCCATGAGGCAGTTCATATTCGCAGCTCTGGCACTTGCCGTATCTGTTGCTTCATATTTTCTCCTGCGGCCGATAATCGGCATTGAAGCAGTCAGCTGGATCTGCATGCTGGCTGCCGTGCCCTTTGCGGTGCTGGGATTTGTGAAGTACAACGGCATGACCGCAGAAAAGTTTATATGGGCATGGCTTAAATCTGAGGTGCTTCTGCCAAAAGAGCTGACCTTCGGGG
>CAVAON010000256.1:1565-2190 GCA_963590215.1 Anaerovoracaceae bacterium
CGGGGAGACGAATGTTTATGCAGCGCTTCTTGCGGAGGCTGAAGAGGAAAAGAAAAATGCGAAAAAGATAAGGAGGAAACATAAAAGTGATAAAGACGCTAAACAACACACTTAAACAGGATAAGGAAAAATATCAGATTCCAAAGAAGGTGCAGGACATAATTCCCGTTCGGACCATTTACCCGGACGGGATTTTTCTGTCCGGCAAAAACAAATACAGCAAAACATTCAAGTTCCGGGATATCAATTATGCAGTGGCATCACGCTCCGACAAGGAGATGATGTTTCTTGAGTATTCGGAGCTTCTAAACAGCTTTGACAGCGGAGCAACCACCAAAATCACCATCAATAACAGGAGGCTTAACCGGCTTGATTTCGAGGATCAGATTCTGATCAGCATGAAGGATGACGGACTTAATGAGTACAGAGAAGAATACAACAGAATTCTTCTTGAAAAGGCAACAGGATCAAACGCCATCGTGCAGGACAAGTATGTGACAGTATCAGTAGTCAAGAAGAACATCGAAGATGCCAGAACATATTTTGCCCGTGTCGGTGCGGATCTCATCTCGCATTTTGCACGCCTGGGCTCCCCCTGCACAGAGCTTGATGCAGAGGAAAGACT
>CAVAON010000257.1:0-2183 GCA_963590215.1 Anaerovoracaceae bacterium
GATTTAATCCCATTTCTTCATGCGACTCCACAAAAGAGTGGACATCATCGGTGAAGTCCCTGACCATTCTGGAATAATTCACATAAGGCATTTGTATGGGATACTCTGGCGTCCCATCATTCTTCTTGTCAATGATCCATGTACCCTTTTCATCACTGGCAAGCCCCATCAAATATTTAGTCAGACTCTCATACATGACATTCACCTCGCTTTTACATCAGTTCGACCTTCAACTGATTTTTTATCTTTGTTCTTCTTTCTGAAACAAACTGTAAAAACAAATCGTAGCTGTACTGCATTTCCGGCAGATAATTTATCTTGCGATACTGAATCTTGTCTGTATCTGTTGGACATGTCTCTGCAAACCATTCTTCGAAATCCTTGTCCTGTTTTTCAATATTTGGAATGGCGGCTAACAGCTGAAGATTACTAATATCGTTCACATGATTCATGTACTCTTCAACTTTATCCTGTGCAATTCCCTTCTTCAGTAGGGATGTCTTCGTAAACTTGCTCTTGGGATAGATGTGGTCTATATGGAACTTGTTGTTGTAATCCAAAGAAGGATACAGCATCATCAAAACCATCAATGTATCTGCTCGTCCGTATTGAAGTTCTAACAGAGCCTCGATATCATCGTCCGTAAATACAATTGTTTTACTGGTTCCACGCAGTCTGTTGATAATTTCATCCAACGGAAATTCATTATTTCCATTCGCCTTGATGACCTCACGTAGCGGACGAAGAATGCTGTCTGACTGACCGCCAAATGCCCTCTTTATCAAAGACATCGTCAACCACTTTTTGATTTTCTTTCTGTTATTAACCGTATTGGAAGAAACCTCAAAATTGCTCGGATTGCCAATCGTCATAAGATAATATGCAATCGGAATGACAGCATTATTGGATTTTAAGCTGTCTCTTGAAAATCCAAAGCTGGATACCAACAGAAATGCCTGAGTGATCGATGTTTTTATCACCTGCCAATTTTGTTCTATCTTAAGCATATTTTGCTTATTGAAATTATCGACCTTAAAAGCAATATCACTGAATCCGGTCAATACCAACGATGCTTTTAGGATAAAATCCTTGTTCACGTTAAAACCAGAACCTATAGAGTTGATGTAATCGACAAACTCTGTGATTTCCTTTCTTGCGTCCAGGGATTCCCACTGTGCCGTGGCAATTGATAGCAACAAATCAGAATAGCTAAGCACTGTGCCACCGCTATTGACGCGAATGAAGATTTGCAGAACTTTATCCAGTTCCTCCGATTTCACCTTGTAATAGCTGATGCTCGGCTGTGTGTGGATGACCTTGAAAAGCTGCGATAATGTCGCATTTGCAAAAATGCTTTGATCCTGTGTGTAAACACCTGAAAAAGCAATATTCTGCATCAGATAATTCATGACAGCTCCTAATTCCGTCATGTCAAGTATCTTTCCAACCTCAAACCAATAATGCTCAGCATCGTTCTTTACGTCATCGGCTGCAAGGAATGAAAACTCATATTTATCCGTCTCATCCTTGGATGCCTCTACTATGTTCAGATAAAGCTTTCTCTCCGGAAATGCAGAATTATTCTTCCATTGCTTGAATGGCATCTTGTACGCATAGGTCCCCTTTAAGCCAATATAAATGGATGTTAATCTCTGCTGGCCATCCAAAACCGCCATGACATTATCGTTTCCGGTCAGATTCACCTTCGGATTATGTCTTGCGGTCTTTTCATGATAATTCTGTAAAAAAGAGTAGAAATCGTATAACGTGTTCTGCTCCTTGGAAAGCTCCCAAAACAGAAATGCTCCAAATGGATAATCCTGCATTACGCTATCAAAGAGTTTTTCTATTTGAGATGTACTCCATACAAACTCCCTCTGTATGGATGGAAGCACATATTTGTTCGCAGAAATACCTTTTACGACCTCGGCAATTGTTAATGGTGATTCATATGCCATAGCCTCACACCCCCTCTTTCTTCACATAATGCAGCTCAATGTCATATCCCAAGGCATCCAGCATTTCCACAAAGGTTTTATTCATAACACCATCGCCTTTTTTGATGATTCGATTTACATACTGCCCAGTGGTTCCTATCGTCTCGGCAAGCTGAGTCTGAGTCTTTCCGGCCTCAATGCATTTTACCTTTACATCAACTTCTATATTATTTTTCAGCATTTGTA
>CAVAON010000258.1:0-2162 GCA_963590215.1 Anaerovoracaceae bacterium
AACATAGGGGAATGGCTTATTTTCAACCTTTCCCCTGTGCTTTTATATCGTCTGAAATGCTTCGCTCTTTAATTCGATGGGGATATCGCTCTGCTCGATGTTTTTTAGCTTCATGCAATTTTTTAGATGTTTCTTCTCCCGGATTCAAATTCCGATTGACTTTTTAAGTGTCTATGGTACTATATTATTAACATCTCCCTCAGGCCTCTGTGGAAACACAAGCACACTTGGGGGCGTTTTGTTTTAAGGAGAAATTAATGGCGAATAAGGACTTTAAAACAGTTGTTGAACAACTCGAAATCCTTCGTTCCCGTGGTCTTACTATTACTGATGATGCAAAAGCAAAAGATTTTTTACTTCATAACAATTACTATCGCATCAGCGGTTATTCTTTGACGCTTCGCAAGAATGATATCTTTTCCAAAACAGCCTCTTTCCAAAATATTGTTGATATATATAATTTTGATCATGAATTAAGGCATATTATTCTCGAATATATCGAAATAATCGAAGTGCAAATGAAATCAATTTTTGCATATGAATTTACAAAAGTGCATGGGCCTACCGGTTACCTGGATGATTCGTTCTTCACTAATAAAAACAAGCACAAAGAAATAATCGATAAGGCAAATACTCAGAAATCTCAGCGTTTACCACATGAAGCATATCTAAAGCATTTTGTAAATGATTTGAATGAGGATATTCCTCTGTGGGCTTACGTTGATCTTCTTACGATTTCAGATATTTCCTTTTTATATTCAATATCTGAAAAACCTATTAAAGACGCTGTTGCTCATACATATGGTTTGACCATGAACCGAGGTGCTGACATACTTGGCGGCTATATGCATAGTATGACCATTATTCGAAATTTATGTGCCCACGGTAGTCGAATATATAACCGCTTATTCGAACAAAAACCTTCTCTAAATAAACGAGAAAAAGCATTGCTTATTACTGATACCACTGGTCAAATCGATAACTCCCATTTTTATGGTTTCTTCATTGTAATGAAAAGGTTATTACCTACCGATAAATTTAATGAGATGAAACAGCGGGTTATTAATCTTACAAAGAAATATCCCTTTGTACGGATGGATTACTATGGTTTCCGAAATGACTGGCAGTCTAAACTTTAATAATTCTGCATATACGTAAGCGTATTTACGCTGACGCTGATTGCAAAAATAAAATCTTGCAAAAATAAAACATAGGGGAATGGCTTATTTTCAACCTTTCCCCTGTGCTTTTATATCGTCTGATATCTGCTTTGACCAAGGCAAAAGTTTTTTCTTTTTCTTCTGAAAGGCTTTCGCCTTTATGCATGCCTCTGCATTCATCCAGAACATACTTCAAATATTTGTAGACATCTAATTGATTATGTTTGGCTCAATCCTTCTTGAGCAAGCCTTTTAAGGCACCCACAAATTCACGTTTTACGCAAGCCATACAGGCAACCGGTTTTATTGAAAGCGACGGAGCACCTATTTTTTTGCTTCGGTTAAGCACTGAATCGTAACAGGTATATCCGTCATCACAGACATAGTATTCCTCCTTTAATTCATTCTTCATCCATGCTTTTCTTCAATACAATTTTGGCGGCAATGTAATTAAAACAGACTCATCTGCCCATTCATAATCTTATAATAGCCATGTTCTATTCGCTCATTGCCTTCATGCGTCATTATCTCGAAATTACTTAATGCCTGTTGCTTAATAACGAGCTTGATTACGCACTCAAAGCAGCTGGTAACATCACTCTTATTAATATCCGAAAGGCAAATAAGCTGAACATTGAAGTGCTTTGCAATATCAAACATAGGTTTCAGCAAATGCGCTGAGGTAATCTTTCCAAACGGATTATCTAGGATGAGAACACTCTTGGCCTCTTTGCTTACGATTCCTGATGTGGAGCGCGTATAGTTCATAAGAGTAAGCACTACTGAGAAGAACACCACAAATTTCTCCGCACCGGAGCTTTGCGTCAAGGTGTCTTCCCATCTCTTATAAGACGAATTTGCAACATTCAGATCAATCTTATAAACCTTAACCGGGACAGTTTCTCTGATGATGTATTTGTGAAGGAGCCTTTCACTTCCTACAATGCTCTTCGCCCGTTTCTGAATCTGCTTTTCCTCAAGGTTATTAACAAGCATCTCCTT
>CAVAON010000259.1:0-2159 GCA_963590215.1 Anaerovoracaceae bacterium
CCTCTATGCACTGATGACTCGCGCCATCTTCACCTACAGTAATACCTGCATGGGTAGCGCATACCTTTACATTTGCCTTTGGATATGCGATGGAATTTCTGATAATTTCATAAGCGCGTCCAACTGCAAACATAGCAAAAGTGCTCGCAAATACAGTTTTTCCTGATAGTGCAAGACCTGCTGCCATGCCCATCATGTTGCACTCAGCGATTCCTGCATTAAAAAATCTTTCAGGGAATGCAGCTTTGAAGCCGGCCGTCATAGTAGACTTTGAGAGGTCTGCATCCATTACGATAATATTTTCATTCTTTTTTCCGAGCTCCACAAGAGCGTCACCATATGCCTGACGTGTCGAAATCTTATCTGCCATTACCATTCTCCTCCAAGTTCTTCTACTGCCTGCTTTGCCTGATCATCATTTGGTGCCTTGCCGTGCCAGCCAGCCTGATCCTCCATAAACGAAACACCCTTGCCCTTTATAGTCTTTGCAATAATAGCAGATGGTCTGTCCGAAACCTTCTTTGCTTCTTCAAGTGCAGCTGCAATCTGCTCGAAATCGTGACCATCAATAGACTGAACATGCCATCCGAAGCTTTCAAATTTTTCAGCAACAGGGGAAACAGTCATTACTTCATCATTTTTGCCATCAATCTGAAGACCATTGTTGTCAACAAATGCAGTCAGATTTCCAAGGCCATAATGAGCAGCCGCCATCGCAGCCTCCCATACCATACCTTCCTGAATTTCACCATCTCCGAGGATAGCATATACTCTCGCACCAGTCTCATCAATCTTGTCAGCAAGAGCCATACCCACAGCTGCAGAAATGCCCTGCCCAAGAGATCCTGTAGACATGTCTACACCTGGAATCTTCTTCTTGTCAGGATGTCCCTGCAAAATACTGCCAAGCTTTCTAAGCGTAAGCAGCTCTTCCTTCGGAAAAAATCCCCTCTCTGCAAGAGCAGCATAAAGTGCCGGAGCCGCATGACCCTTAGAGAGGACAAATCTGTCTCTTCCTGCCATATCAGGTTTTGCAGGATCGATATTCATTTCAGCAAAAAACAGATATGTAATGATGTCTGCCGCTGAGAGTGAGCCGCCCGGATGACCTGAGCTGGCTGCATGAACCTGTCTGATAATATCGATTCTGATATCCTTCGCTTTTTTCTGCAGCATTTCTAAATTGATTGCCATGATGTCTGATTCCTCCTTAAAATACTCTCATGTATATTTATGATAAAACTTGAATATTTAATCCAAGCCCTATGAACTACCCTAACTTATATAACGTAGTTGTAATGTAGTTCACTCCAAGCTGAACTCCCTCATGAAAACTCACACTGTCAAAGTCGCAAGCTTCCTTTTTTTATTGACATTCCCCATGCCTGAAAGCAGGGGATTCTTGCTGCCTGCCAAGTGTGGCAATATTTATTTAACCCTCTTGCCAGTAAAGATCACGCGCAGTATAAATACTGGAAGTGCAAGCATACGCTTGAATCTCGTCGGCTGCTGTATGAATCTATAAAGCCATTCCAGGCCATGCTTTCTGTAAAACTCAGGTGCCCTCTTCAGCGTACCCGCCCATACGTCAAGGCTTCCACCGACACCTATCGCACCACGCACCATCTGAAGCTCATCACGATGCTGTGCGATAAACCTTTCCTGCTTCGGTGCGCCAAGAGCTACACATAAAAAATCCGCTTCGCTTTTGTTTATCTCGGAGACAATATCAGCCTCATCCTCGGCACCAAAATATCCATGATGAGTGCCTGCAACCACAAGTCCAGGATATTTTTCCTTCATCTTCTGTGCAGCCGCATCAGCCACACCAGGCTTGCTTCCGAGAAAATATATACTCTCACCACTCTTTGCCAGCTTTTCTATTATGCTTTCAAGAAAATCTATCCCTGTGACACGTTCCTTAAGCGGGCAGCCCAGAATTCTCGAGGCATAGACAAGTCCTATTCCGTCGGGAATAATGAGATCTGCCTCCCCTATAAGCTGCTTTAGTTCTTCATCCTTTGAAGCATTTTGTACAATCTCAGAATTTGGCGTAACAATCATAGTCACACCCGGCTTTGCAAATTTTTCTTCAAAAATCTCAAAAGCCTCATCCCTATTTACCATATCAACAGGAACACCGAGAATATCTATTCTTC
>CAVAON010000260.1:0-1039 GCA_963590215.1 Anaerovoracaceae bacterium
TTGCCGGTGGCGATTCCAAAATAATCACACTCAGCCACATGTTTTGCATCCGCCATGCTGATGGTAAAGGCCTTCTTGGATAAAATATTCTTGGTGGACTTGTGATTTGCAGAAATGCACATGGTCACTTCTGTCGAATCACTGATGCCACACCAGGCCGCATTCATGGCACATGGAATGTCATTCTCATCGTAAGATGCGATGATAAATACTGGCTGTGGAAAACTGTATGGTTTTGCTCCAAAATTCTTTCTATTCATTGTCTTGTCCTCCTGAAAGCTATGTATATGCATTATACAATAAAAGCGGCATATTTACTTGACTATACTGCAATGACTAAATCTCTTTTTCGTTGTTGTTTTTTTATGCTTCAAGTATACTGAGAAGCATAAGACTAATACACATCCATCACGAGGAATTAAATACTGTTATTCCCCGTATTGGGTGATATTTAGGGAGGGGATTTCCATAGGAAGACAATCAACTAAAGAAAACAAGACCATTTATCAGGTCTTCAGGGAAGAGGCAGGGCTTACAAGATCAGAAGCCCAGAATCTGATGACCGCTGTTTCAGACTCCAAAATCGAGAAATTCGAATACGAGACACAAGAGCCCACACCATATGATATCGTTCAGATGGCCGACGCCTATAAGCGTCCTGATCTTTGCAATTATTACTGCTCTCACAAATGTGAAATCGGACATCGCTATGTCCCAGCTGTTGAAGTTGGCGATCTTTCCAATATCATTCTTGAGACAATTGCCAGCTTAAATGAAATCAATCCGCTGACTTCCCGTCTGGTGCAGATTGCACGGGATGGCAAGATTACAGATGATGAGATCAAGGATTTCGCTCTGATCAGTAAGAAGTTGGATGAGATTTCTCTTGCTGTAGATTCTCTGAATTTGTGGGTAGATAAGACTGCCAGTGAGCAAGGCCTTAATGCCGAACTGCTACATGCGGAAAAAGAAAAACTGAAATAAGATCTGCTGAGGCATAGTCACCTTAGCTCAAAAAAATAAGAGCCCTCCAGGCTGT
>CAVAON010000260.1:1092-2152 GCA_963590215.1 Anaerovoracaceae bacterium
TACGGATACATGACACAAAAAAAGAACCCTCCGAGCTTTTCACATTCCAAAAGTCAGACTTCATATCTGACGATAGAATGCTTCCAGCCCGGAGGGTTCTTTTTTGCTTATTAATGATCACCTGCAAGCAATGCGATGATTCCACCTATGATCAGGATTGGCAGGGCCAGGTAAATTAATCCGCCTACCACCATTCCGATCAGTATCACTGGAAAAAATACGACGTAGCATAATAATTTCAGGATTCCCCAGGATGCTTTCAGTCCGAAGACGAAACATTTCCCCATGAATCCGATTAAACAAATAGCAAATAATAACGTTAACATGATATCTCCTTCTGCCGGTTCACTTTCCGGTTGCAACTTTCCTTAAAACTCTTTTCTGTCCTAAATGCAGATACATTTTTTACACCAATCTTTTTACTAAAATCTGGATTGTTATAGATTTTTGTTATAATCCGGATCATATAAAGTCTCTGTACTATATCCATTAGTCCTCCTCTTTTCTAGAACTATTACCCTTGTGTTAGGCTTATTATAAGACAATGAATAAGACAAATACTTGGTCAGGTCACGGAAATACCATGAGCCATTTCTCTTTTTTGGAGAAATAAACTATAGTTTCATTCTCTAGCCAAATAGAAAAGCAGATTACAAAAAAAACCGACGTTACCTTTCTTTGTAACATCGGATTTCGTGCCAAATATCTATATATAAACCACCAGGCAGGTACATCTTCTTTTCAAAGAGACTAAATGCCTCGAGCGAAAATGTAGAAAATGTAGTAAAACCTCCACATATACCGGTCTTCCAAAACAACAGTGTATTTTCAGATACCGATTCCTTGCTACTTGCAATACCAACAATAAATCCAATTAAAATTGCTCCAAGTATATTGGTAATTAGTGTAAGTATCGGGAAATCAGATTTAATCGGCACAAGGCTTATAGCATATCTTGCCATGGCTCCGACTGCACCACCAAGTGCTACAAATAAAAAATTCATTCCTACAACTCCTTAAAAAACTCAATTTCTTCGCCAACCTGGCCAATACAAAAGCC
>CAVAON010000261.1:0-2137 GCA_963590215.1 Anaerovoracaceae bacterium
CTTCCGATCCCCACGAGCCAAAACCGTCTACGAACAGGGTCTGACGGACGGAAAGGTTCTCGTAATATTCATTTGCTTTAATAACATCTATAAATGCCTGCTTGAGTTCTTCCCTTGTATATGGATTGACTATCTGAATGAGTCTTGCCGAGCGAATCAGCCTATCATAGTGAGCATCCAGTCTGAATGCATACAGCTGCTGCTCTTCCTCATTCCAATAGCAGGGAATCCCCTCAAATACGTTTAAGCCAAACTGGGATGTAGGAGACAGAATATTGATCTTTGCATCATTTACATTTAATATCTCGCCTTTAAACCATATGCGTCTGTTTGCGACATCGTATTTCACTAAAAATCTCCCTTGCACGCACCTTGTTGCTCAAGGCCTTGATTTACACCTTTAATCAGGCAGATGTGCAATCCTGATAATTTCTTCTTCCTCAAATTTGGCAGCTTCCTCGTCCGTCATGGAGCTGTCTGCCTTACTTTCGTAGATGTCTTCCTTCTTAAACACCTTGGCAACAGATTCGAGCAGTATCTGAATATCAATTATAACACCTTTTTTTCTAAAAAGGTCAACATACTCGTCATCATATCCGACCTTTTCGTCCCAGCTGATATCATTTCTGCCCTTGACCTGGGCAAGTCCCGTAAGCCCTGCCTTTACATCAAAGCGTTTCCTGTAGCGTTTATTTAAGGTATCAAAGTCACCAAGCTCATAGGTGACACACGGACGCGGACCCACTACGGACATGTCACCCTTAAATATATTAAAAAGCTGCGGAAGTTCGTCTAAACTACTGTCTCGCAATTTTCTTCCGACCTTAGTAACCCTTGGATCATTTTCATAATTGAAAAGTCCTGCTCCCATGCTTTCGGCATTCACTACCATGGAACGGAATTTGAGCATATTAAAGACTCTGCCGTTTTTGGTGCGTCTGCCCTGTTTAAAGAATACCGGGCCTTTAGAGTCTGTCTTTATGGCAATCGATATGCCTATCCAAAATGGAGTCAACAGTATTATCAATATTCCGGATGAAATTATATCAAATATTCTCTTAAATGCCAAATTAATACATTTCATTGTTAAAAATTAAAAGTCCTAAAAATGTCATCAAAGGATTCCGCACGTTTTATCACTTCTGTTTGATCGTTGCCTATGTCAAGTACAGGGAAGTTAGGAAGTATAAAAGGCGGTTTCATGACAAGCGAATAAGAACCGCAGTTACCAATAACTATGGTATCGCCAACAGCCAACGCCCCATTATAGTCTCTATAGAGTACATCTCCCTCGATACATGTAAAGCCCGCCAGGTCAATTGAACTGTATTCCTCCTGCGGAGCCCCTCCGGGTATGACTTCAATCGGAGGATTAACTCCCGTCATGCTGATGTTCTTTTGACTGCCAAGAACAGATGCTATGTACTTACCCCTTACCTGTTTGATAGTCTTAACCGTGCCCACAAACTTCATGCAGTCACCCACCAGTGCAGAACCAGGCTCTATGATAAGTTTGGGCCCATTATCTCCAAATCTGTCCCCAAACACCGTTGCTGCTGCCTTTGCATAATCCGTGTAACCAGGAATGATGCTTGAAAACTGTGCCTTTAGCGAGTCTGCCATCTTGCCAAACAATGCTCCGCCAAGATCAATCCTCTCCGGTACTATCCCTATCCTGTCGATAAGCTCTATCATGCCTTTAGCTCTTGCCGGCCAGTAATCAAGCTGACGTTTTGCAAAGTGACATTGAAGATTGATAAATCTGACATTGGCTGTCTCTGTGACAAATGACAGAACTTTCCTAAAGTCATCGCCGTCCACATCAAAGCCAAAGCGCGAAATAACTCCGTCATTCACGTCGTAGTTGCAGCGAATTCCTAAACGAAAAGTAGTGTCGGAATGCTTACCAATAATTTCCTGCAACATCTCCATCTCATCCAATGAGTCGATATTAACCACACCGCCATTAAGCAGGTATTCTTCAGCTGCTGCCGGATTCTTAATAGGACCGTTCCAGATGATATTCTCAGGTTTAACTCCCACTTTAAGTGCAAGCTCCATCTCCATCTCTGAAACGACTTCGGCATATCCACCAAGCTCATTTACGATGTGGCAAAGCTTTGGGATGTAGTTAGTC
>CAVAON010000262.1:0-2108 GCA_963590215.1 Anaerovoracaceae bacterium
CAATAAGGATATATGATATTTCTCCTGCTTCTGACAATGTGAGCTTTCCTTTGTTTTCTTTCATCAAAGGCTCTGCCTTAGATGTTTTAGATGATATATCAGAGATTGTCTGCGTTCTTGTAGCTCCTGTTCCCACATTATACTTTTCAAGTTTCTTTGTAAGCCATTTCATTGTAGGTGCTTGCGGTTTCTTGTTGCTGCCTTCGTGAATAAATGGCACTGCAAGTCTGCCCGGCTTTTCAGAAGATGTATTTCCTTCTTCCTCTGCCATAGCAGCATCAGCATCATATACCGCCTTATATCCCATACTTTCAGGAATATTAACTGTTGCCTTGTATTCAGGATATGAAAGTACATATGCCTTGTACTGTTTATATTTATAATCTTCTGCAAGAATTGCAAGAAAGTTTCTTGCAACAGCCTCATATATGTCTGCAGCTGCAGGTCCGTATTTTGATGAAAGCTCTTCAAGAGACTTTGGAATTTTAGTTCCGGGTCTGTTTGCTCCATGGGATCCCTCATCTTTAACGTGAGTTTTTCGTGCCTGTCTATGAATAAGCAGGCTTTTATCTATCCCAACAACATCTGCTATTTTCTCTGCCAAAGGAACAAGTTCTTTAAACTGTTCTGTCGTTATAGTTTTATCTTCCGTTCTTGGATAAGATACGATATGGTCTTCATACATTTTCTGATATGTGTCAAGCACAGTCTTTGCAGTATAGCCTTTTTCAGCAAGTATTGATGAAAGTGCTGCCAAATCAAGAAGCTTTCCCGGTGCTGTGCTTTTATCTGCCACTGAAGAAGTCACAACATCGCTGTTATAAAATTTACTAAGGTCTATCTCATCAGGTGAGGCAAACCTTTCCTCATTATCCTTTATAGAAAAGATTGTTCCGTTTTCGTCTTTAAATCTCACTTCATAAAAAGGCTTTTTAGTATAATTTCGTATATCTTCAAGCTGCTTGCCCACCATATATACCATTACGGATTTTAATCTGCCCTGTCTGAGCAGCAGATTATATCCTTTTTTTCTTGCTGCAAGAGAAGCTATCCTTGTAAACTGCATACTGAGAAAATCCCATCTGCTTCTTGTTACTGCTTTTACATAATCGCCATCCTGCTCTTTTTTCACAGGAAGCTGCTTGCGAGTTTTGAAAGACTTTCGTATGTTTTCCTCTGTTTCATCAGTGAAATACATACGACTTGTTTTACCTGTCCAGCGTATGTATGATAATATCTCCCACGCTATAACTTCGCCCTCTCCTGACGGATCCACATCAGTTGCTATAACCATTTCAGATGCTTTTGAAGCTGCGTCTTTAATTTCTTTTAATAAAGGACCGCATCCTTTAAGTACAGTCTTTTTCCACTTGAAATCTTTATATTCCCACGGTAGGTTTTCCATTGACCACTTCTGATATTTTCCTACAAGCCCCTCTGATACCTGTGTAGTCAAATCTGTACTGTAGGAAAGAAGATGACCTCTTGCTGATACTATCTGGTATTCTTCCCCGTTATATGTACCTTTATTTCCGGAAAGTGCTTTGGCAAAGTTCCTTGCAGCTGATGGTTTTTCTGTAAGAATAACCATCATAACTCAAACTCTTCCTCTACATCTTCGTCATATTCAGATTCGGCTTCTTTTTCGCATTCTGAAACAAAACGACTTGTAAATAAATCTATCAGTCCGGGGTGAGACTTGCCTATTATAATAGTCCTATTAATATCAATCTCTCCTTCTTGCTTATCAGGACAAATTTCTATGCTTTTCGCCCATTCTTTGTTTTTCCTGCATATTCTTTCATCCCAATCTTTGAACTGTATTGTATTTGCTAATACATATGCAATTCTTTCTCTGCTGAACTTCTCTTCTACTTGTTCTAAAGCAGCTTTGCCGTTCAGCCTGTTGTTACTATAGTTATAGTTTATTGCTCTATCGATAGCTTCTTTACAAGCTATATTAGCCTTACATGATTCTCTATACTGTTCTACCTCGTCATGTTTAACAGCATATTTAACATCGTGTTTGTATAAGATTGTGTTTTTCATAGCGGTACCTCCTTTTACTATTCCTTTCCTGAAAGTCGCCTTGCTATTTCCGAACTTTG
>CAVAON010000263.1:0-2095 GCA_963590215.1 Anaerovoracaceae bacterium
TTCTTTGAGCGGAGTACCAGTTCCTCTATGTAAATAAAATACAGCCCCCATCTCTGAAGGCTGCACCTTAACTGGTTAATTTCTATTTAATATTGTAAAACGCATCTTTACCGGCATATTTTGCACTGCTGCCCAAAAGCTCCTCAAGTCTCAGCAGCTGATTGTATTTGGCAATCCTGTCTGTCCTTGAAAGAGAGCCTGTTTTGATCTGTCCCGCATTTAACCCAACTACAATATCAGCTATAGTTGTATCCTCTGTCTCTCCAGATCTGTGAGATACTACTGCAGTATATCCTGCCTTCTTTGCCATCTCTATAGCATCAAATGTTTCTGTAAGAGTACCTATCTGATTTACCTTGATAAGGATTGAATTTGCAATACCTTTATCTATACCTTCTTCAAGTCTCTTTGTATTTGTTACAAACAGATCATCTCCAACAAGCTGCACTCTGCCTCCAAGTCTTTCGGTAAGCAGCTTCCATCCGTCCCAGTCATCCTCAGCAAGTCCGTCCTCTATCGATATTACAGGATACTTGTCACAGAGCATTTCATAATATGCTATCATCTCTTCTGCTGTTCTTGAAACGCCCTCTCCTGTCAGATTGTATATGTTCCTGTCTGTATCAAAGAATTCTGATGCGGCAACATCGAGTGCTATAAGGACATCTTCTCCAGGTTTGTAGCCGGCTTTTTCGATTGCCTCTATGATTACCTGTATAGCTTCCTCATTTGTTGAAAGATTTGGTGCAAATCCGCCCTCATCACCGACTGCAGTATTAAGGCCTCTACCTTTTAATACACTCTTGAGGTTGTGGAATACCTCTGCCCCCATTCTGAGTGCTTCTCTGAAAGTAGGTGCTCCTGCAGGCATTATCATAAATTCCTGTATATCAACTGTATTGTCAGCATGTGAGCCACCGTTTAATATATTCATCATAGGCGTCGGAAGTACTTTGCCGTTTACTCCGCCAAGATACTGAAACAGCGGAAGTCCAAGAGAATCTGCTGCAGCTCTTGCTGCCGCCATTGATACTCCAAGCACTGCGTTTGCGCCAAGTCTGCCCTTGTTTGGTGTGCCGTCAAGCTCGATAAGGAAGTTATCAAGTCCTGTCTGGTCAAATACATCCCAGCCTATAATTTCATCTGCGATTATATCATTTACATTCTCTACAGCCTTGAGTGTACCCTTGCCAAGATATCTTGACTTGTCTCCATCTCTAAGCTCTACAGCTTCATGCACCCCTGTTGAGGCTCCTGACGGAACTATAGCCCTACCCATTGTGCCATCATCAAGATATATTTCCACCTCTACAGTAGGGTTGCCTCTACTGTCTAAAACCTCTCTTGCAATTACATCCTCTATAAATGCCATTAATCTGTCCTCCAAAAATCATTTTTTATCAGAAATCAACAATCTTTATAAAATCCTCAGGTACAAGGCTTGCACCACCTACAAGCGCCCCGTCGATTTCTGCCATACTCATTATTTCAGCCGCATTGGCAGGCTTGACGCTGCCACCGTACTGAATTACAACGCTGCAGGCTGTATCATCATCATATACCTCTGCGATAACTGATCTGATAAAGCCGCACATCTCATCTGCCTGCTGCGGCGTTGCTGTTTTACCTGTGCCTATAGCCCATATAGGTTCATAAGCTATTACAAGCCTCGAAGTCTGCTCAGGTTCAAGTCCTGCAAGGCCTTCAATTATCTGGGCTCTTACTATAGCCTGCTCCTGTCCCGCTTCTCTTTCGTCAAGACCTTCACCCACACACATAATAGGTATGATGTCTGTTTCGAAAAGCCTGTGAAGCTTTTTGTTTACTGTTTCGTTTGTTTCGGCAAAATACTGTCTTCTTTCAGAATGACCAACTATGCAGAAATCAACTCCGATTTCCTCAAGCTGTTTTACTGAGATTTCTCCCGTATATGCTCCTTCATCTGCAAAGTGCACATTCTGAGCGCCAAGCATTACACCTGTGCCTGCAAATGCTGCTTTGAGAGCCGCAAGCTGTGTGAATGGAGCGCAGATTGCTGCTCTCACATCTGTTTCATCAGGTTTGTAAAGCTCTGCGAATTTTTTTGCAAATTCTA
>CAVAON010000264.1:0-2088 GCA_963590215.1 Anaerovoracaceae bacterium
ATATTGTAAGCAGTATGAATACACAGCTTCACACAGCAGCGAATGTTTTGGTTGAATGGTTAGAAAAGCTACTTCCACGAGCATCTGATAATTGGTGGGATGAGTGTGTGATTGATAACTTGAGTCATAATCAGCAAGAGACAGCTAGATCTAAGGGTTTTACAAAGCTAGAAGATTTTGATCTGGCAGCCTTGCTTCGTATAGCGAATAAGTCATGGTACACTATGAGGCAGGTGGCTTTTTTACCAACCCGAGAAAGGGAATGTATCCGTGACATGATGCGTGTGCGTAATAACTGGGCACATTGTGGTGCCAATCTTCCGGGCAAGGATGCTATATTGCAGGATTTAAATACATTACATGATTTCTTTGAGCAACGCGAATGTGATGAGCGTTTAATCAAAGAGATTGAGCAGTTAATAGAAAATGTTAAATCTCCATCAATGGTTGATTTTGTTGCTTTGTCTCAGGCAGAAGAGACATCGGAAGTGTCTACAGAAGCTGTAGGAGAAGATGATATACATGAAAAAGGCCTGGTTTATCTGATTGGGGATCCATCTGTTCACGGAGTAGTTATGTCCATTATTGATCTAGGCAATACCAAGAAATATGAGGTATTTGTAAATGGAAACTTCAATACATATTATTCCGGTCAAATTGCACCTGTCATCGAAACTGTATCTTACAATTGGCTTGATATCAATACTTTTCGCAGTTATCTGACGGCATATCAAATAAATAATCCACATGGTAGGGATTTATATTCTTTAAATTCTGCCAGAATTGATTTTGTGCCATATCAGTTCCGACCAGCATTGAAGATGGTTCATGCTGATGAACCGAGAATTTTGATAGCAGATAGTGTAGGTGTTGGTAAGACGATTGAAGCTGGCATCATTTTAAAAGAGCTTCAAGCAAGGAATGAGCTTGAAAATGTAATGATTATTTGTCCTAAACCATTGGTGACAGAACGCAAGTGGGAATTAGAGATGAAAAGATTTGATGAAGATTTTATTCCGCTAAAAGGAGAAGAACTTCGTCAGATTATTTCTGATACAGACCGAGATGGTGAGTGGCCTGTACGTTATGGAAAAACGATTGTGCCATATTCTATTTTGGATAGTCGAGCTTACGAGGGAGAAAAAGACAAGAAAAAACACTCTTTTGGACTAAGGGATTTGGATCCTGCTCCACATTTTGACCTTGTAATTGTGGACGAGGCTCATCATATTCGCAATGGAAGCATGGAAAAGGAAAAGGCATTTGAATATAAATGTGTGAAATACTTTTGCGATCATGCGGATGCTGTAATCATGCTGACAGCTACACCATTGCAGACAAGTGATGATGATTTGTTTACATTGATGAATGTTCTGCGTCCTGACATGGTGATAGATAAGCCTACATTTAACATGATGGCAAGACCTAATGGACATGTTTCTGCGTGCGCATCCATTATGCGTAGAGCTGGTGAAAACTGGAAGGAAGAGGCACTAGAAGAATTAAAGGGCATATTGGAGACACAATGGGGCGAGAATGTTATTGCCACAAATCCTACATATGCATCTACGATTCAGACATTGCAACAGGAGAAGATTACTAGAGAAGAAAGAGTAAAGCTAATTTCTGATGTTGAGAGTTTACATAGTTTTAACTCAATGCTTAATAGGACTAGAAGAAAGGACATTCAAGATTTCTGCATTCGTCGTTCATTTACTTTGGCAGTGGAATTTACTCCGGCACAACAGGAACTGCATGATGAGTTGTTGCGATTTGAGCAGAATGCACTAATGAAGTTGCATGGGGATGCTCGTTCAATTCCATTTATGATGTCTACTATCAAGAGGCAAGCGGCTAGCTGTATTTTTGGATTAGCACCACATATTAGATTTTTAATTGAACGACGATTTAATCAGCTTGAAGATGATCCATACAATGAAATGCTAGGGTTTGAATTTACTGGCTCCAATGCATCTGCTTTAGAGGAATTGGCAGGAAAATTACTGGATAAGGCGGAGCATTTATCAGAAGAAGATCCAAAGTTTGATCAGATGATGACCGCTATTAGGGAAAAGCAGTCTCTGGATA
>CAVAON010000265.1:0-556 GCA_963590215.1 Anaerovoracaceae bacterium
AAACAAAAGAACAAGATTGTGTCACTGCTTATGGCTGTAATGCTGCTGCTGTCCTTGCTGCAGACGACCTCCGTTGCTTTTGCACAGGAAGGTTATGGCTTAGAAATGGGTGCGACAGAGGGTACTTTCATTATCGGTGACAATATTTCGATACCCATATATTTGAAGGGCACGGCAGGTGCCGAAGCGCCAGTCTCAGCTCAGGTGGAACTAAATTATTCTGCAGAATTATTGAGATTGACTGGTGTCACCGCTGGAAATCTCACAAATTTTCGCGACACAACGGAAACTGCAGGCAGCATAATATTATCTTACTATGATTATACCGGTACATTTGATTCTGAAGGGAAGCTGCTGATAGCGACATTGAATTTTGCTGCTGTTGCATCAGGAAATACAGCAGTTAAATGTATAAATGGCATCGTTACAGAAAAAGAGAATCCTGCAGCAATTACTATTACAGAGCTTGGCAGCGAGCAGATTGCGATAGGCTCTTATCCATGGGAAGGAAAAGGTACGGAGAATGTTCCGTATCTCATAAAGACCGCAGATGATC
>CAVAON010000265.1:566-2087 GCA_963590215.1 Anaerovoracaceae bacterium
CAGATGATCTTGTCACATTGGCTCGCTTTGTAAATGAATTGAAATTTGATTTTAAAGGCATTTATTTTAAGGTGACCAATGACATCGATCTGTCAAGTGTATGCGGTGAAACTACGAAAAATTGGCAGCCTATAGGCTGCGTTGATGAGTATGAGTATGTAACCCATGGTTCTTCAAGTATCATTTATCCTTCTTCGGCTGCGCCATTTGGCGGAAATTTTGACGGCGGAGGATACGAAATAAAGAATCTTTATTATAAGAATTCGGATACATCCAGTCAACAAGTAAGTAACTGCTTTGTCGGTTTGTTTGGATATGTACTTGATGCAAATATAAAGAATGTGACTGTGAACGGAAGCATAGAATGTTATGCATATGCCGGAGGTATTGCCGCATGGGCAGATGGGGAAGTAAATATTTCTGGCTGCACAAATAAAGTAAGCATAAAGACATATGCAGGTAATGCAGGTGGGATAGCGGGAAATACCATAAGCGAATATAAACTGACATCACCAGAAAAGGTATACCATAAGGAAACAACTCTTATCATTGCCGATTGCGTAAATTATGGTGAAATTCGTGCAAATAATACCGGATATGTTGGCGGTATAGCCATGCATGCGACCGAAATACGCAGATGTGCAAATCACGGTGTGCTGTATAGCTTCTCATCAGCATATGGCATTTCCTATTTGTGTACAATTGATCGCTGCTATAATGACGGCGAAGTGTCCTCTGTCAGCGGCATTGCATCAGGCATTGGAGGATCGACCGTCACAAATTGCTACAATACAGGAAGCATTACATCTACGCGAAACAATTCCGATACTGGTTATCTGGCAGTTGGAATCTCATACACAGCGGACTATATCGCAAATTGTTATAATGTAGGCACACTCACATCTACCAGCAAGGGGAATCATGACATGTCGGTTCTCGGAGGTGTTTTTCCTATAGCTGCTAAGGTAACATCTCAGGAAAACAATTATTATCTTGATACGGTGAAGGCTGCTCCTGACGGATATACTTATATTGGTATATCTCAGACATCAGAGCAACTCAAAGCACTTGCTCCCACACTCGGAGAAGCATTCTTTGAGGACAGCAGCAATGTAAATAACGGCTATCCTATTTTAGACTGGCAGGCCGGTGATGTATATGATGTGGAATTTTCCCTTGTAAATGATGATAGTGGCGTTTCTTATGTCAATATCAACAATAAAAAAATCGACACAAAGCTGCGTTACTTGGATGGCTCTTCCGTAGTATTCTCAATAGAGGGATATAATACAGGAAAATACAAGGTTGGCAGTGTAATCCTTAATAATGAAACAGATTTGCTGCCATCTACAGACGGTACATATTCGTTTACTGTGACAACGGACAGTATCATACAGATTTCTATAGTTAAAAAAAGTTCTGAAGAAGCATCTGGCGGCAGCAATTCCAACGTATACTCAGGAAGTCTTTCTGGTGATAAAAAGTGGGATGGGACAAAAGTTGATGTTAGCTGGTATATAG
>CAVAON010000266.1:0-922 GCA_963590215.1 Anaerovoracaceae bacterium
CGGTATCACCCGTCACTACGACAACAACCGCAATGTAACCGGATTCAGTCAGCGTAACAGCTACGGCGGAGTCAGTCACTACGACAACAACCGCAATATAACCGGATTCAGTCAGCGTAACAGCTACGGCGGAGTCAGCCACTACGACAACAGAGGCAACAAGAAGAAAAGTTCTTGGTGGTAATCTTCATTCGTTAACAGCGGTGGAATGCGGACTACAACCCGGAAGACGACATCTATAATGCGGTCAAGACGGTTCTTGTTTTCTGCATTACAAACACTGGCATTCATGGCACGGCGGAATATTCTGACGACGGTGCGTATATCATTGTCAGGTAATATTCTTAAGAATAACACAATAAGAAACGCAAAAACGGGCTGTTCTATCGGCCGGACGGGAAGAAAGGGACTATTATGAATGAAAGAATTATCAGAGTTATCGTGAAAAAGCAGGCACATGGATTGACCTACATGATCGCTGAAACAGCCTATGAGTTTGGAACGCATTTTGTTCTGTTTGTTAACGGGCAACCCGGATTCCATTCTACTGATTTTGAACGCGTCAGAAATTATATGAGCAGCTGGATGTGACTATAGTTTCTTTACGATTCTGAATTTTGGGCTGGCAGTAATGTGTCAGGAAATGAAACTGATATTAATGCTATTTTTTCGTTACTGTTCACACCCCACGATATAGGGTAAAAAAATCTCGGCGGGATAATTTAATATCACGTCGAGATTTTTTTTAGAATAATTCGGCTGCCTGTTCAAATAAATTAATACTTTTCAGCTTTTCGTGGCATGTAAATTATAGCCAATAAATAGAAGACAATTCCCGTTCCGATCAATACCAAAACTTGGAACCATACTTCAGGATTCCAATCACCATATTCAAAGGTTACACCAACTTTACTTTGGAATC
>CAVAON010000266.1:932-2083 GCA_963590215.1 Anaerovoracaceae bacterium
GAATCCAGTCAGTGCCGTATCAGACAGATTGGCAAAACCTGCAGCCATACCATCAGCCATAAGAAGTTGTCTAAACAATACTGCAGCATGGGCACAAGGCAAACACTTAATTACCCATTGAATGCCTTCCGGAAGGTCGTCAATGCATATATAAGCTCCTACCAGGAAACCGATTAATGTACCGAGTATGATACTAATAATTAGTCCGGTACACATATAGCCTGCTGCAACACTACTTCTTTTTAAAGGGGAAGAATAAAAATCTTTAATGCATTTATTTTCTCTATCAGAAACCATTACAGCATATGCACCCATACTTGTAGTAATTGCCGAAGAAGCCAACATACCAGCAACAATCCAAGAATTCATGACATATTCAGCTTGATGGACTAATGTCATTCAGCAATGCCACACAGTTGTGGGGATTAAATGAAAGCACCCTGCGGAAAGCTGTTTCCTATGGAAAGTTAGTAAACGGTGTGGATGTCTGTAAGTTTGGCAAACAATGGGTGGTATCCATCGATGCTATGAAACGTGAATATAGAGCAACAAGCAGTTGTCCACTGACAAAAAAATGACTGCGAAAAGTATCCGCCTCCAGACTCGTTTAGCAGAGTGACAGATACTTTGCCTCAGCTTCAAGCCTCAGCCATTCTTCAAAGGACGCACCTGCCTGTTTGAAAATCACTTTCAGATCCTCATTCAGTGCAGACATCTCCTCAACTGCATTCATAGCGTGATCAGACGCGCAGATTTTTCCAAGCGATGTCACGCACATCAGCTTATACAGCCTGTAACAGATTTTATAGTATCTCTCCGAGCGGAAATCCACGTCATCAGGAAGAATCTCATGTCCTGCCTTTTCAAGTGCCGAATATCCCTCTATATTTGCACGAATGATTCGATTGATATATTCCTTGTTTCTGCCAATCTTCTTTAAGCTGCCATTTGTGTAATAGCATGCAAAAGCACACGGAACGACAAAAGCTGCATGGGACAGAAGATAATCATTCATGTTCGGTTCATACACAATTCGGTAAGGAGTGCCTGCAAATACCTCCTTAATCAGCTGCCCGATTGTGCTTGCATCATTCAGCTGTCCGTTGGTGCTTGCGTCCTTCAGCTGTCCGTTGGTGCTTGCGTCCTTCAGC
>CAVAON010000267.1:0-2076 GCA_963590215.1 Anaerovoracaceae bacterium
AAATTATTAAAAGAAAAAGGCAAAATAAAAGATTCCATATATGAAATTAATGGCTTGCAAGAGTTGGGTGTAGTAAAAGATTTTCTTAGAAACGATGCAGATTTTTTATTGAAGGATTCTATAGGTCATAATATGTATAGTGCTGCATTGAATAACTACATTAGATTTGCGCAAGGAGATGACTTTTTTACAGAAACATATTCTTTTTCGGATATTGATAAGCCAGTTGGGGCTCCAGTGTCGCAAATTGTGAAGGAAAATAGATACAAAAGATCTTCTATCATAAAAACCCAATCTATCAAAGCTGCGCATTTTATGTGTGAAGCTGATAAGAACCATGTTACATTTACAGCTAAAAGCAGTAATGAGCAATATATGGAGGCACATCATCTGATTCCGATTACTAATCAGAAGGAATTTGAATTCAGTTTAGACATATATGCTAATATAGTGAGCCTTTGCCCTATATGCCACAGACTGTTGCACTATGGTATAGAAAAAGAAAAGAGAAGCCTTTTGGAAAAATTATATAAAGACAGATATGAGAGATTATGCTGCAGTGGAATTGAAATAAGTAAAAATGATTTTTTTGAGTTGACGATATAGCTTATATAATTAAGCTGAATATTTACTACAAATTAAGGATATTGCTATTGGCAAGAGCAAAGAGCTTCCGGTGGTTAATATCATATTCAATATGAGGGACGAGGTTGAGGAGAGTATATATAAGTATTAAAAAGGATCAGAATAAATGAAGAAATGTAAGAATGAAAACAAGTTATATATCGGAGATGATAAAGAATGTTATGCCATTGGTGAGCCTGGAAAATACAATTTACTGGTTGTTGGTTTGAGTCCAACTGATGCAACATTTGAAAATCCGACAATAAAAAGGATAAAGAAGATTGCGGAGCAGCAAGGTTATTACGGCTGGATAATGGTGAACCTGTATCCTGTACGAATTGCTGATCCTGATAATCTGCCGGACAAGATGGACGACAACATTTCTGACAGAAATATTGAAGCTATAAAGAAACTGCAGGATGAGTATGTTTTAGGCGGTGTGTATGCCATATGGGGAGATGGTATCGATGAGAGAGACTACCTTCCGATAGAGTGCCAGAAAATTGTCGATGTGATTCGTGATATAAGCTGGTATACGCGCGGTATGACCAGGTATGATAATCCCAAACACCCGATTAAGGTTACATATGCACAGGAAATGGAGTGGTTTCCTGTACAGGATTATTTATTCTTTTATGATGTAATAACTGAGCTCCTTACGGGAACTGAATGGTAGAATAGTGGGGGAAAAGAATGTTTGATATCAGAAAGCTGATTGGTGAGACAACTGAATATGACAAGAAACAGTCTTTGGAATCACGTAAACCGAAGAGCTGCCTTAAAAGTGTCAGCGCATTTGCCAAAGGTGGCTGATTTCGCGTTTTCCAAATTGCGTGCCAGATACAAGAAATGGACAGGGAGCAGTTATTCGGGAGCGTGATTCCGTCTACCAGGAGGAATCCGGTTATTGCTGATGTATTTGGAAGGCTTGGATTAATGTGACGAAAGGACAATGGTAATTAAAAATAGTAAGGTTGCAGTAAAAGATATGGCAGCACAGCTTAACATAAACCCGGAGACGAGATAAAAAATATGCCTGATGTAAAATTTGTAGGGCTGTAATTATGCTGTAGCCGGATTTGTGGCTTTTTACAATTGGCTGCCCGCATTTTTGTTCTCAGATATAAATAATCTGCATGATAATATTCAAATTTCGACAAATAGGTGTGCTAAAAACTATTGATTTTTATGCCTGTTTGTGTTAAACTCTAATGGTTACTTATTCAGGAGGTATTAAGATGAATACTTTTTTATTAATATTACTTGGCCTGGCCAGCATAGTACTTATTGTGTCCATTCTGCTTCAGTCAGGAAACAGTGCGGGACTTTCAGGCTCCATCGGTGGTGGTGCAGAGCAGCTTTTCGGCAAAAAGAGAGCCAGGAAATACGATGCAATATTAAATAAGGTTACAACAGTAGCCGGTATTCTTTTTATAGTTCTTTCATTGGTAC
>CAVAON010000268.1:0-2071 GCA_963590215.1 Anaerovoracaceae bacterium
TCACCATCACTATTTGCAATGACATAATCCGATTTACTATTCTTTTTGGTTTCTCTCAAGCACTCTGTCAGGCAATCCGGAAGAGGAATATTTCTGTTGGCTGCTGCGGTCTTCAACTCTGTCATAATTACTGGTCGATTTCCCTCTGTATGCCAGGCACGTCTGACAGTCAGATACGGTGCTTTATCATCCAGATACACAGAATCCCATTTCAAAGCCAATATTTCTTCTCTTCTCAGACCTGCATACAGGCCCAACATTACAAACACATAAGTCTGCAGTCCTTCAATAGCAGCCAATAATCTTTCAGCCTGTTCATCGGACAAGGAATCTTTCATTTTCTGTGGTACGCCAACTTCGGTGGCAAGATATACCGTAGGATTATCATCGATCAGTCTGCTTTCCATTGCCGATTTAAAAATCGACTTATAAAGAATCACAACCGATTTATATACAGACGCCGATTTCTTTGATACCGGAACCAGCGCTAACTGAATGTCATCCTGGGTCACATCAGCAATTCTCATATCACCAAGCTCAGCGATAATATGTCTTCTAACCTTAGATGTGTAATCGATCAATGTGGTAGATCTCACATGGACGGACTGCATAAGGAGCCACTTTTCAGCATACTCTTCTACCGTAGGAGATTTTCTTCTGAAAGAAGCATTGTCAATCTGATCCAATGCCTCAAGTTCCTTATCGTACAACTCCTCTCGTGTTTTCCCATACAGAGCTACACGCTTTCCATTTTCATCTGTCACATAGGTTTTGTAATAATAATTTCCTCGGATTTCAACCGAACCGTATCTTGGGATTTGTCTTCTTCTTGCCAAATCCATCACCTCCACTTCTAATTATTGCAGCGCTGATATTCTCTTTTTAACAGAGAGTATCCAAATCCTCAAGGATGTCGAATTATGCGCGTCTGCCATTTCTCTTCTTACGATATGTTGCATTCACTTCCATAGGTTTTGCTCTATGGGTGCATCTTGCAATATATTCCTGAAGACAAGTTTCGGTGAAAAATACACAACCATTTTCCACATACTGTACATAGGAAATCAAACCGCCAATTCTGGCAGCATCCAATGTTGCAAGGCTAATCCCTAATAGATTCGCTGCATCTTTTCTCGTATACATCTTATCCATGTTCCTTTCCTCCACGATAGATTGCATCTCGCCGTGCATGTTCCTGGATGTAATAACCCAGCTGAACTTTCACAGCATCATCAATCCCGCGCATCTGTCCTTTGCTTACTCGTCCGAGATAACGGATGATGCACTTCTTATCAAAAGTTCCCAACTGTTCCGCTAATACCGTGGAAGGTCGATCCAGCCCTTTTGCCTTTCGGATGTAATAGTGTGTCGGCTGACGTTTCTTTTTTTCGGTTTTGGATGTGAGCGGAGCCAGCGTCAGTGTCGGGGAATAATAATTCCCGATATCATTTTGAAGTATCACCACCGGGCGAACACCGCCTTGCTGTGATCCCTCCGGTTTACCAAGATTGGCAAGATAGATATCACCTCGCCGGTAAACCCAATCTTCTTTCATCATGTGACTTCCGCCAGTCTCCATATCTTCTGAACGAAACGTTCTCATATGGAAAAAGCACTGATAAACGGATGTGAAATACTCTCTATACCATCAGTGCTTACTGCTAATATGGTTCTCCCGAATTTTTACTCTGCTACCCAGGGAGTTACAGGGATTTCATCAGACGCGCTTGCGAAGCAGCTTCATTGGCGTTTAACCATCCCGCCTTCATTATGGCCGGACCGCGAATTACGGAAGTATCATTGTACCTGCAGAAGATCAACACCACCGCCAGTTGCAATCTGGCATTTGCTCCGGCGAATCGCTACGTTCCATTGAACATCATGGCGTGCCGACGAAGGCTCCCTTCTACAGAAAAGTTCTGATGAATAGTATTCTGTTTTCAAAGATCTCGTAAGCGGTGAAGCACCGCTTACGAGAATAATTCTATCGAAGATTTTGGCCCTCAACATATTCTCAAAGGGCACACAACCTCGCCAGAAACGATATGTTTTCTTCTTGACAATTCCGTAT
>CAVAON010000269.1:0-2063 GCA_963590215.1 Anaerovoracaceae bacterium
GATTTTTGGTGTCTTTGTGAAGGTAGACTACTACCTGAAAACCCTTGGAATAGATATATTTTGCCATATCAACTCCAATTTCCATGAGTTCCTCATCACTATATGCAGCATTATTTGCCGATGAGATGGATACTGTAATTTGTCTGAATTGTGTCGTATGTGTTTGCTGATTAGCAACCTTTACAGCATACAACTCATCCAGGTAGTTATCGGTAATAAAACCTAAACCGCGTACATATTTACCACCATCTGTTTTTAAGGGATCAGCCAGATAAGTATGCATTTCAATAACGTCTGAGAAAGAATGTGAGGGGACATATATATCTTTGACAATCGTCATAAGGTTTCCTCCTTTTGAGCGGAGGATTTAAAGATAGTCAAATCTTTGGTAACAGCGACAAATGCAGAAGCAACCTCGCAAAGCTTTTTGTAAATATTCTCAAGAAGCTCGTCAGATAATTTATCGTCACGCATTGCTGCTGATAAGTGATCGTTAATCTCGATAAGATAGCGCGAAATAAATCCGCTTTTATCAAGAATAGCTTTCTTGACATCGGTAAGTGATGATATTCCATAACTGATAGAAATAAGTATGCACTCCTTGTTTTCTATCCCGGCAGATGTAATTATAAAACGCATAAAACATTGGCAGTCTTTCTCTGTGCAATTTTCATTGTAATTAGCATCACTGTTTCCAATAATGCTAAAATTAAATTTTTCATTTTTGTTTCCTTTCTGAGTGGAGCATTATGCCCCAAATGATAGTTTTCGGCGAATGATTTGTGTGCAAGCTCCGACATTGCTGACAGAGCTTTAGTACATCCCTCTAAGTCAAGAGAAATGTAAACTTTTGCTGTAAACGCTGTAGATTCATGACCGAGTAAATCACTCAGATATGGCAGAGGGACTCCTGATTTCACTGCTTGCGAAGCATAAGTATGACGCAAACAGTGAGGGTGGAAGTCCTTAATACCAAGCCTTTCAGCAACAGCTTTCAGCTTTTTGCGAACCGTTCCCGGATCGAGGTAATGGCCTAACTCATTTGCGACAAGATAGGGGTTGTCCTCTTTTAACTCTCCTTCCCTTGCTCCAAAGTTTGTGACCCTACTAAGGCTTTTGGATATGACAAGGTAATATTCACCGTTCTCACAGCGGACATCGTCATGAGCTAACGCACAGCATTCACCGAGTCTCAGACCACAAAACAGCATAAGAATCAAAGCAATCTGAAAACTGTCGTTATCCATTGCAGCTATAAACTGCTTTATCTCCTCTTCGGTCAGCGTCCTGATATCAGGCTGTGTAACCTTTGGAAGAACAACGTAGCTGGCAGGATTATGGTAAATTAACTGCCTTCCGACAGCGTGGTCCAGTGCCTTGTGGATCATGTTAAATATGTTCCGTAAGGTTTTGGCGCTGAGCGGCTCATCGGTGTCCAATTGTCCGGACTTTTCCAGGAAAACAATAAAGTCCTGTAAGTCGTCCGTAGTAAGCCGTTTGAGCTGAATATCCCTGATTCTATGGCGTTGAATATGCTTTATGTAGCCAAGGTAGTTCATCTTCGTGCTGTCCCTGATTGCCACAGAGCCATACTTCGTATACCATTGCTCAATGTAATCACCAAATGTTTGGTCAGAGCACAGGACATTTCTCCCCGCCTGCATATCTGATTTGATTTTGGCAAGCCATTCATCAGCTTGCTTTCGTGTTCCGAACTGGCGATATATACGCTTGGCAGTTCCATCAGACAAAGAAACCATAATTGCAGCCCGCCATTTCCCGTTTTTGAGCTTAAATTTTGTTCCTTCGCCGTTGGCATTCTTAGCCACTGGTATCACCACTTTCATCAGGAGCAATGAGGCAAGTGGTATTCTGCGCAAGCCAGTCGTTGATTCCTGTGAGTGAATACAGGATACGGCGACCAACCTTGATATGCGGTATCTCCCCACAGCGTGTAAGTTTTCGAATAGTGGATACGGATAATCCCGTCCTGTCGGAAACCTCTGCTACAGAAAGGCACAGTTTATCCTTCTTCATAAGAGATCTTTCCTTTCATGTTTAAT
>CAVAON010000270.1:0-2048 GCA_963590215.1 Anaerovoracaceae bacterium
ACAAGAAGGAAATCAAGGTGCAGTACCGCGGCATCCACACGGGCCAGCGCAGGATGGTCAACGCTTTCGTCTACATCATGCACGAGGACAGACCGATTGGTGTGCCGTCCGTCACCTACATGCAGACCTGTCTGCGCGGCTACGATGATTTCGGCTTCAACCGACTGATCCTGATGGATGCTTATCTGAAATGCGGGGAGAAATGCGGCCATGAAGAGTAATGTGACCCGACTGAATATCTGCCCCAGGTGCGGACGGACATACTTCGAAGTTCCTGCCGTTTCACGCACGGACAACCAGACCCTCATCTGCCCGGACTGCGGGACACGAGAGGCGCTTGCCACCCTGGGAATCTCCGAAGAGGAGCAGGAGCGGATTCTCGCGGCGATTCACAGTTGCCGGAGAACGGAATAAAGCCGTAATATACACAGTTTTCTCCGCAAAATATTGTGCTGTATATGATGCAGAAAGCACTGGATATAGTGTGCTTTCAGAGCTAATATACACTCACAACAACGAACGGAGGCAATAATTATGTGGCAAAAAGGCAGTATCAAGGTCAACGGAGAGATTTTTCACTACTGGATGAAGCAGTTCGATGAGGCTTCTCAATGGGGTATCGATGAGGGACGGATTTCGAAGCTCATGCTCAAGCGCAGCGGCAAAATCGTCTGCAACTACGACAGAGGCTGGGACATAGAGCCGACCGACCCCAACAGCAAACTTGCCGCCGAGATTTTGATTCACACGGAAAATTACTAAACCTGCGAAATTGAAGATTCCGAGTGCAGAGCCGAAAGGCCCTGTATCTCATTATGAATGTCGCGCCCTCGCGGGTGGCGGCTTGTTTTTGTGCCGGAGGGAGGTGACTGTAACGAGAAAGCTCAAGAAATACAAGCCGACAAGGTTTATGGAGAAAACATCCCACTACGATAAAGATTCTGCCGACTACGCTGTCATGTTCATCGAAAGCCTCTGCCACACTAAGGGCACATGGGCACGAAAGTCCTTCGAGCTTATTGACTGGCAGGAACAGATCATTCGGGACATCTTCGGTGTCCTCAAGTCCAATGGCTACCGCCAGTTCAATACCGCCTACATCGAAATCCCGAAAAAACAGGGCAAATCCGAGCTTGCCGCAGCGGTGGCTCTGCTGCTCACCTGCGGCGATGGTGAGGAACGTGCCGAAGTTTACGGCTGCGCCGCCGACAGACAGCAGGCGTCCATCGTTTTCAATGTGGCGGCGGATATGGTGCGGATGTGTCCGGCGCTCTCCAAGCGAGTCAAGATACTGGACTCCCAGAAGAGGCTTATTTATCAGCCAACGGGCAGCATCTACCAGGTGCTCTCTGCCGACGTCGGCAACAAGCACGGCTTCAACACCCACGGTGTGGTGTTTGATGAGCTGCATACCCAGCCCAATCGCAAGCTCTTTGATGTTATGACAAAAGGCTCCGGCGATGCTCGTATGCAGCCGCTGTATTTTCTCATCACCACGGCGGGCAACGATACGAAATCCATCTGCTACGAGATACACCAGAAGGCCAGGGACATCATCGAGGGCCGCAAAATCGACCACACCTTCTATCCCATTATCTACGGTGCAGATGAAAACGATGACTGGACTGATCCGAAGGTCTGGAAGAAAGCAAATCCGTCCCTCGGCATAACGGTCGGCATCGATAAGGTCAAGGACGCCTGTGAGTCGGCGAAGCAGAACCCCGGCGAGGAGAATGCCTTCCGCCAGCTGAGGCTTAATCAGTGGGTCAAACAGGCGGTGCGATGGATGCCGATGGAGAAATGGGACAAGTGCGAATTTGCCGTTGATGAGGATGATCTGGAAGGGCGCGTCTGCTACGGCGGTCTTGACCTGTCCTCCACTACGGATATCACGGCTTTTGTGCTTGTCTTCCCACCCGGTGATGCGGATGACAAGTATGTGGTTCTTCCATATTTCTGGATACCCGAGGATAACCTCGACCTGCGCGTCCGGCGCGACCACGTGCCATACGATGTGTGGGAACGGCAGGGATATTTGCAGACCACCG
>CAVAON010000271.1:0-2032 GCA_963590215.1 Anaerovoracaceae bacterium
TTCCGGTGAAATAGCAACTCGCTTTTTACTATCATTTACAATCACCGTACCAAGTTCAAAAGAAAAGGGATTTTTTAAAATCAGATCATCATCAACGGCCATCTGAAAAGCCGGTCTTAAAACACCTCTTATGGAATGAATGGAACTATATCCCCTTCCATCTCGCTGAAGCTTAATCAGAAAGATCTTTGCATCTGAAAGCTTAACTTCATCAACTCTCCTGTGTGCAAATTCTTCTTTTTCCAATACATTCAATACAAACTTGTAGCTTGCCAAGGTATTATGCTTCACTCCTGTTTTCAGAGAAATATACCGTTTTACCAGTTCAAGAACTTTAATTCCGCTTCCGGTAACACCTTGCAGCCGAAGGGACATTACTTCCCGCTCTTTTTCTCTGAGACTCAAGGTCATCTTATGGCCAGCCGGCACATCATCTGCTTCCGTCAAACGCCAACTGTATATGGTTTTTCTTTTTCCCAATACGTCCGTATACCTGTATCTATATCTTCCGCTGGGTTCCTGCCATTCTCCAAGAAAGAGAACTCTTCCTTTATTATCACGTCTCTTTTCGCTCATTCATCTACCTCCAAGGGACGCAACATGACAATGTTAGTATATCATGACACGCCCCGAATCTATATACCATTTTTGACTGTTTTATGCTCCATATATGGCGAATTCACCTCGCTTTCCGTTCATTATTGGTTTTTGCCATTTCCAGGCATTTTGTAGTCCACCTATATTAAAACTTAGAGGTGGAGGTTTCTCCGACTGACTTAAACTGCACTCAGAGAATCCACATATCTTTCAAACTTTTCGCGCTTAAACTGAACGCGATTGCCATTCCAAAGCAAGTAATCTGTATTGGGATTCTGATTAATCAGTTTTCTTAGTTTTCCTTCTCCGATTCGGAAATAAGAAGCTGCCTCTTCAACTGATAATGTATATCTCTTCCAAAATGGAATTTCGTATGCCATATTTTTCCTCCTGAATCACACTCCACAGAATATTCTGTGTCCATCTTTCTATTTTCACTGTTCCTTTAATCCCCGACAGAGAGAGGATGATCTGGCACAGTCCGTGAATTCTATTCCACCTTCCAGTGTAAACAAGAACCTTCAAAACTTTTTCACCTTCTTTTTTCTGCCAGCCTCCACCTATGGTCTCTTATCCCTGCACTGTTCCGGCCATGGTATCTTCCTGCATGAACTGCTTTCTGTATTCATCAATTTCCTTCTGCATTGTTGGGGAAAATTTCAAAAGCTTGCTCTTCTTCGGCTGGGCATTATAGAGTACCATAGCCTCTGCCCACAACTGATCAAAATAATCTCTTGCCTCCGCTTCATCGTCTAAGATATGCTTTTCAGCTCTGCTACTGTCGATCTCAATGGGCAAGAATCGTCTTGCTCCGGTTCGGTCAAAAGGAATGAACTGCCTATTATTGGTAGAACCGGCGATCACGCACTGTCTCGGATGATCTTCCTCAAACTTGTCATAAGGATTTCTGTGCGTTTCCTTCTGTCTCGACAAAAAGGACTTGATCTCCTCGTTGCTCTTTGCGCTGATGGCTGCAATCATTTCCGACATTTCCAGGATCCAGTGACCACGAAGCACTTCATAAATCTTACTATCACTAAGATTTCTCAATGCATCCGAATACCAGGCATCATTCAATGCCAGGAAACGGAAAAAGGTTGACTTACCGGCTCCCTGCTGACCTACCAGGCAAAGCATTTCATCCATCTTACTGCCAGGCTCGTAGATTCTTCGCAAAGCTCCCATCATAAAATGCTTTAAGGTTTCATAAACCAGATCCGAATCATCGGCACCCATATATTTCTTAAGCACGTAACGGATTCTCTCCTGTCCGTCCCAGTCTAAAGCCTCCAGGTATTCCTGGATCGGATGATAAGCATTGCTGTTAGCCTCAAACATCAAGGCCTTGTCCATATTTTTCTCATTTGCCAGGCCATAATATCTCTCAAAAAAGTAATATAAAAAGTTTCTTCCTTTATTTCCCATAACACATTTC
>CAVAON010000272.1:0-2023 GCA_963590215.1 Anaerovoracaceae bacterium
GGCTTCGGCTTAAGATCAGGGTCATTCTGCAAGTCATCGACATATTGCAGGATATCCCATGGACAATAAATTTCTGTTTTCTTCCCGAAGAGGTATCCGTCGTACCATGCCGGTGAACTTAAGCAATTTAGTAACAAAATATCAAATAGTTAGACGGTGAGGATTGAGAGTGGCGGTGCCAGATCGTGGGCTTATGCAGCCAAATCTTCTTTTTCCAAGATTTTATCTATTAAAACATAGATACTTCGATTATGTTCTATATCTTCCTTAGACGGTGCATCTATAGCGAAATATTTATATATAAGTATTGCTTTATCAACTATACTTTTTGAAAATTCATCATGATTATAAAGTAATGATTTCGCAAGTGATTCAAGCACAAAAGATTTATTACAGTGAAGCTTAAGTGGAGATATGATTTTTGTTTCTACAAGGTCAGGACATAATTTTTTCTCTTTGCAAATTTGCCTCATAATGCTTGCCTGCATATTTTTTAAGCAGTAGGCAATAAGTGAAAAACAAAAGAAAGCTTTAACTATTCTTTCATTACATGATTTAACAGCGTTAAAACTATTGCCGCTCTTCAAGCATTTGTTTCCTATTTCACACATCCTCCATCTAATTTTATACAGCAACTCAATACTATCAGCGCTAATCTTACTGCTTGGTAAGTTTGTTATAAGTGTTATTATCTTTCTCTTCTTGTTTTTTTTATGTTTTTTAGCTCCTCTACGTGATGATGCTTCATCGATAGCATACTTTACAACTCTGACACATGTCCCGCCTGACAATCTTGCAATGACATCAACTACCTCTCCTATTCTAGGCTTAATTTTGCTAAGTTCTTTTGCCCTGAGAGCAGTCTCTACCCCGTTATAGCTGACTGATATAACTTCAGTGACAACTCCCTTGACATTATCTTTTGCCCTAATCACAAAGTGGCCTGTATTACCTTGAATTAATTGAAAAACTTGTTCGCTTTGGTATCCCGCATCCAGAATTTCCAATCTCCTCCAGCTCATTTCAGGCAGAACCTGCGCCCTCTCCCCTGTGCCCTTTCCAGCCGTCCCTGTGAGGATGAAAGAGTAAATAGTATTAGTGAGGCTTTGCCCCACATGTGCTTTAACAAATGCTTTAACTGTGCCATCTTTTTTGGGTTGCCCCATAGAACTGGCACCCATAGTTTCACGGCAGCCAGGAGCTACACTGAGGCATGTGCCATCTATGCCGGCAAATGATGTAATATCTAACTTTTCATGAAGTAAATCCATTAACTTCTGGAGCTTGTCATCTAGCACTTCCATCCAAGCTGCTTTTTTTACTACAGCATCTGTGAATTTAATAATTGTTTCTAAAGTATCACTTTTCATAAGTTGTTTTCGTACTGCTTGAGGAGTAATATCATAGTTAATTTGCTGAGCATAATTAGCTGTTGCTAGAGCAATACTAATATTTGCTACATTACTGTAGCACATGAAAACGCATACCTTAATAAATTCAAATAAATTAAATTTCCTCAATCTTATGCAAGGATTATTTCCATCTGCTATCTCCTGATACATAACTTTATCAAACAGATGTTCTAAATTACTGATCATTTCTTCACATTTATGCTTTATACTTGTTGACATTTTTTGCGAAGTGATTATAATTCTATCCATGGAATATCCTCCTATAGTATGTAGTTTGGATTACTAAATACATGATAGCAGGATATTCCTATTTTTTCAAATACTTTCTTTTATGTTTGCCTTGTAACAGCTTGATATTATTAAGAAAAATTTTTCAAGCGCTTAAGTTCATCGGCATGGGCACAAAATCAGCAGTCATATGAAGCAGCAGAAAAAGTTCTACGCAGAAACTACGGATTAAAAATAAATGATGACACAATACGTTTAGTTACCAATGAGATTGGGCGTATTGTTTACGAGAGAGATTGCCAACTTACTGAGGAAGTCATAGCAAAATATAATTCCTGCAAACTTGTATTTGACCATTCACGTAAAGGAGTTCTCTACATTGA
>CAVAON010000273.1:0-2019 GCA_963590215.1 Anaerovoracaceae bacterium
GAGCAAGACAATAGCAATTTGCAATCAGAAAGGCGGAGTTGCCAAAACAACAACATCAATATCTCTTGGTGCAGCATTATCTGCCAAAGGGAAAAAGGTACTGCTTGTTGATTTTGATTCACAGGCAAATCTTACAAAGGGAATGGGGATAAGACAGGCAGTGCCTGCAAATGTAGCAACACTTATCTATGCTGAAATTAACGATGGAGAATATAATACAGCAGAAGCTGTCATTAAGACGAAAGAAGGAGTTGATGTTCTTCCATCAAGCATAACACTTGCTGCACTTGAAATAAGTGTTGCTATGGCAATGCAAAGAGAGTATTTACTCAAAAGGGTCCTTTCAGAAATAAAGGATAAATATGATTACATAATCATAGATACACTGCCCTCACTTGGCATGTTTTATATAAATGTGCTGGCAGCAGCAGATGAGGTTCTGATTCCTCTTGTTCCATCATTTTATGAGATAGAAGCTGTTAAGCAGCTTATAGAAAGCATCAGGAGAGTTTCAAAACCGGGCGGAGTAAATCCGGATCTAAAGATAGCAGGGATAATAAAGACAATATCAGAGGAAAACTTAAATACCGAAAAAGATGCAGCTATAGCTCTTAAGTCAATGTGTGGAGAGGATGTTAAAGTCTTTGATACGAATATACCGAAAAATGTAAAGGTAAAAGAAGCTGCAGCTTTAGGCGAAAGCATAATAAAGTATGCCCCTGAAAGCAAGGCAGCATTGGCATATAAGGCACTTTGTGATGAGATATTTGGGTAGTAAAATGAGGAAAGGAAAATAAGAAAATGGCAAAGGAAAGAAAAAGTTTTTTTGACCCGGCAGAAGAACTTGAAAAACTGCAGGATGAAATGTTTGGAATAACTCCACAAACAGCAGAAATTATGATTGAAGTAACAAAGCTTAAAGATTTCCACTCAGGACCTCTTGGAGAGCAGCCATACAGAATTGATGAAGCAGCTCCGAGTTTTAAGGAACTTGTAGACAGTATAAAAAACAGCGGTGTTGCGCAGCCGCTTATAGTGCGAAAAGACACTACGCAAAACGGCTACGAAATAATATCAGGACACAGAAGAAAAGCAGCTGCCTTAAAATGCGGCATTGATAAACTCCCTTGCGTTGTAAAGGAGTATTCTGACGATGAAGCCATTATCTTTGTTGCAGATGGGAATATATACAGAACATCAGAGGAAATATATCCATCAGAAAAAGCATGGGCCTACAGAATGAAACTTGAGGCACTGAAAAGGCAGGGAAAGAGGTCAGATTTAACTTCGTGCCAACTTGGCACGAGGTTAAGAAGTGACGAGGAAGTAGCAAGTGGTGCCAGTGACAGTGCAAGACAAATCCAGCGATATATCCGCCTGACATATCTTGTGTTACCTTTGCTGCACAAGGTTGATTTAGGAAAGCTCCCGTTCACAGTAGCTGGTGCAATGAGGCACTGGAATTATAAAAAACACAAAAAGTGTACTGCATCTCAGTTTTTGATATGTTAATATGGTATCATGAGATACAAAGGAAGCAGATTGCTTCCTTTTTGTTTTGGAAAGGAGACTTTTATGGATAAGATTGCTACATATACCGTTGCAGAAAATGGTGAGTATCATGATTTTGGAAGATACTATACAGGAATTGATGATATAAGAACAGCACAGTATATATACTCTGCCCTGTGCAAAGACAAATATATACCTGGAAGACCTGCGTTGGGGATAAGCTATGAAACAGATGAAGAAAAATACCAAATCGACATAGTATCTAATGGAGTGCTACATATTGATATTATGGAACATTTGCCTGCAGAATTTAGCGAAGCAGAGCCGGTAAAACAGGCTTTGGAGGAAATAAGGGAAGCCTTCCCAGATTATATTGATTTGTCAGAGGAAGCTGATTATGGAGAGATGGAATTATAAAAAAATCAAAAACTGTACTGCAGCTCGATTTTTTGTATGTTAATATGGTATCATGAGATACAAAGGAAGCAGATTGCTTCCTTTTTGTTT
>CAVAON010000274.1:0-2005 GCA_963590215.1 Anaerovoracaceae bacterium
ATATATACCGAAAAATTTTAATTTCCTTTATCACAGCTATTACATACTCTCAATGCGATTTGCAGACAAGCCTGGAAATACTTTGCCTCTCCTTGTATCAAGCAGAGGCATATCAATAACTGCAATATCTATTTCTTTTTCCCTGGTAAGTATGTGCCACTGTTTAAGAATTTCCTCATAGTTTCTACCGAGCCTGTCTATGCTTTTAATATACAGTACGTCTCCTTTTTTAAGTTTTTTTAATAACCTCATGTATTGCGGTCTGTTAAAATCCTTTCCCGACTGCTTATCTGTAAAAATGTTTTCTGCTTTCACCTCAGCTTCCAGAAGCGAAACTACCTGCCGATCCTCATTCTGTTCCTTACTGCTTACCCGTATGTATCCATATATATTATTCAACCTGCTATCCCTTTCTCTTGTATCTTAAAGCTGCCTTTTTCAAAGCATTAGCTTAACAGATAAAAAAATACCATAACCAAGGTATTTATATACCCTAACTATGGTATTTCGTAATTATTTGTCCTTTGTAAACCCTTAAGCCCCAGTCTCAATGAACTAAAATCATATTATTTCTGTGACCTCACAATATCATCATATGTTACCAGCGTAACATTTCCCATTTCCCTTGCCTTTTCCACACAGCCTTTTGTAAAACCGCTTTTGGAAAACAGGAAATAGTGCATCTTTGTATAGTGAAACAATCCGCTTCTGTCAACCAGAGTCTCCAGCACATCTGAATCGACATTCTCATTCCGCCATTTACATTCAGCAAAAACAGCCGAGTCGCCGTTCTTCTCTCCCATAATATCAATCTCGGTTTGAGTTTTCTTTCTCGGATCGTTTCCCCACCAGCGCCCCAGTGATACGAATTCGATCGGCATTTTTCCTTCAAGAAGCAGTTTCCATAGATACTGCATGCAGATTTCTTCAAACACTCTGCCCATATAGTCATTGAGCTGTGATTCAATCCTCTTGTAGACAAGATTCTCTGCTCCTCTTGCAATAGCAGAAGCATTATCCGGTACAAACCGGTACCAGAAGCAGAACATATTATCCTCAATGGAATAGATTGATTTCTTCGAAAGCTTCTCTCCATAAGGGGTTTCTTTCTTAATGATTCCAAGGCTAATCAGGTTCTTGAGATATCCCGAACATACTGTGGTGCTTTCTCCAACCTTTGTTGATATTTCTGACATTCTGGAATATCCTGTTGCAACTGCTGTGATAATCGCATTATAAATTGCAGGCTCCCTTACTTCCTGCTTCAAAAGGTTTAACGGCTCCTCATACAGAAATGACATTGGATTCAGATATGTGTTTTTAATATTCTCCTCAATGCTCAGGCTGTCGTTCATCTGGAGAAGATACTGCGGTGTTCCGCCGACAATTCCATAAATATATGCTTTATCTTCATCTGATAACTCCCTTAAATAAGTGCAGCACTCATCAAAATCAAACGGCTCAATCTTCATCTGTGCCGTTCTCCTGCCATAAAGAGGTGCTTTGTAGGCAAGTACATTGTCCTCCATATATGACATTGAAGATCCGCAGAGGATAAGCATCAGCTTTGAGTTGTCTTTGTATTTGTCAATTAACATCTGCAATGTAGACGCAAGACTTTTCGATGACCTTGCCACATACGGATATTCATCTATTGCAAGAATAACACGTTCATTCTCTGCCAATTTAAAAGCATACTCCAGAGCCGCCTGATAAGAGGAAAAGGATGTTTCTGCCTGAATACCGCTGCTGAACTCAATAATACTTTTGCTGAAATTCTCCAGATTCTGCTTCTCATTACTCTCTATACCCATAAAATATATTGCCTTTTTTTCATCAATAAAATGATTAATCAAAGCTGTCTTTCCTACACGGCGCCGCCCGTATATTACAACAAATTCAAACTTGTCAGACCTATATAACCTGTTTAAGGTTTCCAGTTCTTTGTTTCTTCCAATAAACATCTTCGCCCCTCCGTTTCTATATTTTATCATAATACTTATTC